>JAGVMI010000112.1 GCA_020053845.1 Candidatus Babeliales bacterium | reverse complement strand
TATAGCGGTATTATCACCGTCCACCCAGGAATTTCGCCAGAACCTAAATTAGCAAACCACATTGGAGCAATAACGCTTGCTAACAAAGCACTTGGGCTCGTCACCAGTAACATGCTTCCTGCACTGAAAGAAAGCGTTCCTTTAACCGTTTTTTTAAAAAGGTAAGAAGAAGTTGGAGGAATTGGTTGCTGATTATTTTTGCTGCTTTCTTGCATGGCTTGAGCACCAGAGCAGAGCGTCACCCACAATAAAACAGATAATGCTTTTATCTTCATGTCTCTCTCTTTTATTTTGTACGGCAATATGCTAAACAGTTACTTTAGGATATCACATCATGCATGCGCTGCAATGCTCTCTTTCACTAAGCTCAAGGAGCATACGTATGATGCATTCGCTACTATCTTCATGGGATATGCGCAATAAGCGCGTGCTTATTCGAGCAGATCTTAACGTACCGTTACATGATGGCATAATTCTTGATGATTTTCGTTTGCGTGAAACAATGCCAACAATTGAGTATGTAACACGTGCTGGCGGCAAACCGATTATCATCACGCATCTCGGTCAGCCAAAGGGTACAGATTTTGCGTATAGCACGCGGCATCTTATTGCATGGTTTGAGCATCAGGGCCATAAAGTACACTGGGCACCTACCATTCAAGATGCTTATAACGCTTCTCAAACTCTTGATACAACACTCGTATTGCTTGAGAATCTGCGGTTTTTTCCCGGAGAAAAAAGTAAAGATACTGCATTTGCTCGCGAACTGAGCTCACTGGGAGATTATTTTATGCAGGATGCATTTGGCACACTCCACCGAGATGATAGTTCTATCAGTCTTGTGCCCCACTTTTTTGCACCCCACATGCGCACGATTGGCTTGTGCGTACAGCGCGAGCTTGAACATCTTGAACCTTTGAACAGCAATCCTGCTCGCCCCTACATGGTCATCATAGGAGGCAGTAAAGTAAGCGATAAGCTTAAACTTATTGAAGCATTTGCACACAAAGCAGACACGCTTGTACTGTGTCCTGCGCTCATATTTACGTTCATGAAAGCACAGGGCAAAAAAGTTGGCATCTCACTTGTTGATGATGTGCTTATTGATACGTGCCGCATGCTTATGGAGCAGCAACAAAAAAACCATGCACACTACTTTGAGCCCATAGATTTTTTAGTCGGCATGCATGGGCCTGAAGGTGCACTTGAAGTCAGAACGGCCAATGATCTGCGCGAAACAGATTTCGGCATCGCCTTTGGTCCGCAAAGTACCGCAAAGCTAAGCCAGCTTATTGCTCAAGCAGGAAGCGTACTTTTTAACGGCGCCATGGGATTTGCAACGCGTCCCGAAACACGTGCAAGTACGTTTGCCATTCTTGATGCAATGGCAGTATCACCTGCATACACGTGCGTAGCAGGGGGTGACGCAGTAGCAGCAGTACACACATGCAAACTCGCGGATCGCCTTTCATACCTTTCTACAGGTGGAGGCGCAACACTTACCTACCTTGCAGGTATGCCACTTGCGGGATTACATGCATTGCAATCTGATAGCTAAAACACCGGGCAAAAGCTAAAAAGCGCAAGGCCGTCAACCAGATGACTTTTGACATCTTGATCAAGCGTGCATGTGCTCTCGAAAATAAAAATGCCATGGTTATCATGCTTCATATCCCAGCTGAAAAAACCATGACACGTAATGCCGATAGCCTGTGCAACTACTTTTGCAATGTCATCATCGGTAACGCCGCGCTTTTTCATGCTCTCATGAGCAAAACCACGCACTGCGCTATTGAACGGTGATTTTCTCATATGCTGAGTAAATCCTTGAGGATTACTCCAGATGTCGTCACTCGATGGAGAAAAGCGTTCACTGCGCGCATGGCCCGCAATACCTTTGATACAATCAAAATCGGGATTATCGACGAAGTAGGCCGCTTTGTCGAGATTGAAGCAGTGCTCGGCGCACAGTTCGTACATGACAAAATCTGTCACGTTCTCGTTACCATGAAGCCCAACTATTTTACGCGGTAGACAGCTTAACTGATAGAGAATGTCACGCTGCCGCTGTAACGGATTGTCCAGCAACATACTGCACCCTTTCTCTTAAGAAAGAAGGGTTATCATCACTACTCTACTACACCTTTTTTCCACCGCTTCATAACCAAGCACATGCCCCGCAAAGGGCATGTTTGGGCCAGGTCAGTAATCATGCTACCAGAGGCTCAAGTTAAAAGTCAAAGGATTACTTTTTGTTTAAATTATCGACTGAATCGCATTTCCCAGACAAATCAATTGACAGGAAATAACCTTTTCCTGTACTTTTTTTGACATGAAGAGAGCAAAATAAAGCGCGTCTTGTATGCGCGCCCTTACATACCGAGAGTAGCGTGAAGACAAAAAGTATACGATACGTATCGTGGTTTGCCGTACTGTTTTTTTCAAATTCCCTTGTATGTCCCGATCTTTATCGCCATCGCAGAAATAAACATATGCCCTCTGCTACAGTTCAGTGGGAAGATGATTCGCGCGTGTATAGCATAAAAAATTCTCATCTTGAGCCCTATCCTATTTTTGCATTCAAGCGGCAGTATTTTTATAAAGATCTTCTGCCTCAGGGAATAATTTACGATCGCAAAACATTTGCTACTCCTGTGGTCAGCGGCAAGCAGCTTGATTCCCTTATTAATGAACTGCTTGATGAGCTCAAACATCATCAAAAAAAGCTCAGCCATTTCACTATATTGCAAAAGAAAAACTTCAATTTTTCGCGCCTATGCGGATTGCTTGTTCTGAAATTTAATGATTATCCTTTTGTACTCAAGCTTTTTATTGAGCATCCTGATACCTTCTTTGATTACTATGCCAAAGGATCAGATCCCGTTTTTTTCTTCTACATGGCAGGCGGAGCTAATCGTCATGTAGGCGGATTGACGCGCATCGAAAATCGCCGCAAAACACTTGAGAAAATTGCCGCTATGCCTGAGTGGAAGGGACGCATTGAAGCGCCACGAAAATGGTTTTGGGAACCCAAAGATAATAAATGGATGGTTATACACGGACGCAATATGAGCAAGGACATGCACACACTCACCACGCATATACCCGGCACATACGCAATTGTAGCTGATGAAATTGATACTGCGCATGAATTCTCTATGCCACGCGCAGAAAAAACAAAAACTATTATGAAGCTCTCAAACGATCTCGATCTATTTATCGATGCTCATGAAAATAACTTTATTTTCACCCAGGAGCTCGTGGATAATAAACCTAAAATCATCATTATTGATACCGAACATTTCCCGTCAATTGTGGGCATCAAACACAAACATAACTTTAATTCGTACGCAGAATGGTACGCATTTCTCGCACAAAAATGTTTCCACGATTGCTATTTAAGAACTAAAGATAAGCGGCAGAATTCGCCTCTTGAACATCACGAACTTATGCTGTGGCCAATAAGTACTTAGCCCGCAAGCTCACGCTCGATAATTTTGATGGTCTGCTCGAAAGTTTTGTCGCCTACAATCTGCTCTTGCACTTTTTCAAGGCCATGCATAATTGTTGAATGATCACGCCCGCCAAGATATTCGCCAATAGCACGTAGTGATCTATCCGTTAACTGCTTCATGAAAAACATCACGACGTGGCGCGCAAGTGCAACATCTTTATTGCGGCTTTTGGAACGCAGTGCTGCAAGCGTACAGGGGTAGTACTTGTTGACTGTGTTAATAATGCGATCAAAATCGACATGCTGCCGCTTTGCTGTGTGGTACATCACGCCACGAGCAAGCACTTTTTGTGCCAGTTCTAAGGTAATTGGCTGATGAGTTAGCGAACTAAATGCCAGAACACGAATAAGTGCACCTTCAAGCTCACGTACATTAGAAACAGGCAGTGATGCAATAAAGTAAGCTACTTCATCGCCAATATCTTCATTGCTCAGTGCAGCTTTCTTTTTGATGATGGCCACTTTTGTTTCAAGGCTTGGCATGTGCATATCTGCAACCAAACCTGATGCCAAACGTGATTGTAAGCGCTCCGCTATGCCCGTAATATCCTGAGGAAATGTATCGCTCGAAAATACGATCTGCTTGTGTGCGTCATAGAGCGAATTGAAAATATGGAAGAAAGCTTCCTGAGTCTGCTCTTTATTCGAGATGAACTGCACATCATCGATGAGCAAAATATCGACTTGACGGTATTTTTCTTTGAAGCGATGTACTTTATCAAATCGAATAGCATTGATAAATTCGGTCACAAAACGATCGGTGGTTTGGTATACCACTACCGCATCTTTATTACGCGTTTTTATTTCGTTGCCTATTGCATGCAGCAAATGTGTTTTGCCCAAGCCTGACTTACCGTAGATAAAAAGCGGATTGTAAAGAATGCCGGGCTTTTCCGTTATTGCATGAGCCGCAGCATATGCAAGCGAATTGCTCGATCCTACCACAAATGACTCAAAAGTATGCAAGCCATTAATGGAAGAGCTTGGCCTTTTTTTTACCGCATCAAGGTATGCAGGCGCTTGCTGCGCGCGCACCATGAGTTGGTCAGATGGTGGTTGGGCAACAGGCGATTGCTGTACCTGCACCGTTTCCTGAGGCTGCAGGCGGTTATCTTGAAATACTACGCGCAGCGTTGCCACATGAAGCAGCCTGCCCAAATGAGTTTGGAAAAGCGCTTGGTAATGCTTTTGCACCCAATCACGCACAAACACGTTCGGAGCTTCAAGATACACTGTAGTAACAGCGGCATCAAAGCGCACAAATGATATGGCTTTAAACCACGTTTCTACAACGCGGCTGCCAACTTCGTCACGAGCAATAGTTAAAAATTGTTGCCAAATATCGCACATACCACTTGCATACAAATAGGTGACTATCCCAAAACTCAGACCAATCTACCATATCATGAAACGTTTAAAAAGAAGTGAAAAAGCTGCTTTTCTACAGTTGTTTAGCAAAGTAGGCAGCAATACCTTTGCTAATGCCACGTGCCAGCGTATCCTGGTACGCAGTTTGCGCGAGCAGCAATGCTTCATGCGGATGCGTTACAAATCCTACCTCCACCAGCACCGCGGGCATAATAACGCCCAACATACCTTGCGATACGGCCTCTTTTACGCCACGATCGTGCGCGTCATGGTATATGCTGCGGGCTTCCTGCATAATTGATTGCTGAATCTCACGTGCAGCAATCAATCCGCGATCATACGTCTGATTATCGAATTGCTGAATCTGAGCAGATTGTTGCACATCAAGTATTGAAGGAGCATTTCTAAAAAGATGAGGCTGAATACAAAAGGTTTCTATGCCACATGCTTTGGCTTGCCCCGCTGCATTCGCATGCACTGATACAAGAAGATCTGCCTGGCAGCAATTTGCAAAGCTTGTACGTTCATCCAATGCACGAGTAATGTCGGCATCGCGCGTTAAAAATGCAGTAATGCCTTGCTTGCGCAATTCTCGTGCCACTGATGTACCAATAGCTAGGCAGACATGCTTTTCAGTAACACCGTACAACCCAACAGCACCGCTATCGATTCCGCCATGCCCACAATCAACCACTACACATGGCGAGCGCACAGATGCAGTGCGCAGTACAGGATTGATTTTTTTGCCCAGCTGCTCAAGGAAGGTGCGATCGTGCACATTAAAAACTACTCCCTTTTGCCGCTGTATGGAGTCAAAAAAGCGATACGAGACACTTACTGCCTTAGTATCACACAAAAAAGTAATTTTAAGCCCCTGCACCGGACGAGTTACTTGCTCTACCTGAATCTTGAACGGACTCCCGCTTATATTATTGATCTGCCCGATTGCTTTTTTGCATTCATCCGATACCACGGAAACTCCAGGGCACATGAATACATAAGCCGATGTGGCACGAGCACGATCCGGAATCGATTGCACTGACGGCTCACGATCAAAGTAGAGCGATAAACTTCCCAGCTGTAACACCTGCGTTGTATGAGGAACGCGATGGTAGTCTATTTTTTTGAGGTGATTTGCAGGTGCATCAGAGCATACCGTACTATTAAAAGAGCACATCGCTAAGGCAAGTGCATACACATATGATCTTATCAT
>JAGVMI010000068.1 GCA_020053845.1 Candidatus Babeliales bacterium | reverse complement strand
TTGTTCGTTCAGATTTTTTTCGCGATATGCTGCAGAAGCGGAGAAAGAACGTTGTTGTGATTACAACAACACTGCGCGTCGCTACACGCAGCTATACATATTATGCTTTTAGAAATGCGTGAAGAGCAGCAACAAGACGATCTACCTCAGTTTCGTCGCTGTAGCCATAAAAACTTACACGCACAAATGAAGAGATGCCTAAATAAACCGCCAGCGGCTGCGCACAGTGATTACCTGCTCGTACTGCAATACCCTGCCGATCAAGGTAAGCAGCCACATCATGCGCATGAATACCGCGCACCTCAAAGGCTACCATGTGGCCACGCTCTATTGCCTCAGCAGTAGGTGTGATGATGCGAATCGCATCATTATTGAATGTCTCTATACCTTCAATAAAACGCCTGCACAGCCCTGCTTCGAGGCGTTGCAGTTCAGATGCGGTGGTATGCTGCTCAATATACCGCGCCGCTACCGCAAGCCCTACAGCCTGGGCTATGGGTGGTGTCCCTGCCTCAAGCAGTTGCGGCATAGGCATGAATGATGCAACTTCTTGCTGCACACTAAACACCATACCCCCCCCCAGCATAAAGGGCTCAAGCTCGCGATGTACTGATTCGCGAATGAAAAGGCCTCCTATTCCGGTAGGCCCACACATCTTGTGGCCTGAGAAAGCAAGGAAATCGACATCCATAGTACGCAGATCTACGCCCATACGTGGCACCGTCTGTGCAGCATCAACAAGTATACGCGCGCCCACAGCTCGAGCCATGACTGCTATACGGCCAATGTCTACATGAGTGCCAATGGCATTTGATGCATGAGTGATGGCTACAAACTTAGTACGCGTCCCTATCAGCTCTTGCGCTGCATGCATATCAAGCTCTAGCTGTTCATTAAGGGGTATGAAACGCAGGTGTGCGCCTGTTTTTTGCGCTACGTGCTGCCAAGGAAGGAGATTAGCGTGATGCTCAAGCACTGAAAGAACAATCTCATCACCCTCTTTCAGATGGTTGAGCGCCCATGCGTGCGCCACCATATTGATGCTTTCAGTCGTGCCACTCGTAAATACAAGCTCATTGGGCTTGCATCCAATATACGCTGCTATCTGGGCTCGTGCTTGCTCATAAAGTGACGTTGCCTCTTCGCCAAGGGTATGCACCCCTCGATACGTATTTGCATTGCTCCATTCATAGAAACGCACGACTGCATCAATCACTTCACGCGGTTTTTGTGTCGTGGATGCATTATCAAGGTAGGCAAGGGGATTGCCATGTACCTGACGAGCAAGAATGGGAAAGTCTTTTTTATCAAATATATTCATGGGAAGTGGCATCTATTAGAGCACAAGCGTATTTTTTCTGAGCTTAACACAAGCTATATTTTTTGTAAGAAAAGGCTATCATGAGGCAGCACTTACCCTTCTTGCCGCTCACTATCCAAAAGGAAATCCTCCATGAATAAACGCATTTTCTATCTCATAAGCACTGTTGCTCTCTTGCTTGTAAACATGGGCATTACATGTGGCCAAACGGATGAGCAAAGAAGCAGTCGGGCACTTTTGGGAGCAAGCCCATCGTTCACATCATCTAGTACCGAAGATTTATTAGACCTGCTAGCAAAAATAGAAGCACGACGGGTTGCAAGCGAACGCTTCATTCGGCGCGGTACACTCCTGAGTGTTATAGGAGTACTGACATCATTCACTGCTTACTACATGTACAAGTATCACTATAGAATAAATACTGATGAAATGAGCCGCAATGAGCCTTGTGACAAAAAAGAATAGATAAAATCCTCTGCCGAATCGGCAAACACTATTTTTAGAAAGTTCACTCTATATTCGCAAGTGAGCAGTCACAAAAAAGCCGATTCACGCAGCTTTGGTGATTCTAAGGAGAAAGTTTGAACATCCATATCTACACAAGCACATATCTATGTGCACTTTTAGTCGTTACAACAAGCATAGCGGCTCACCAATCATCTACGAATAACGCGCACTCTTTGCATACACACATATATAGCATGCAGCAGCTTATAAAAAATATGAGAGGATTGTGCAAGCAGAAAACACGGCGTGATATATTAACTTCACTCGCAGGCGAGAGTGATACTGAGATAGCCCATAAAGAAGGATTTTTGAATTATCTGAAAAGTCACCAGGGCTTGCAAGCTCTTGACAAGCACCTTACGTGCTGTACCACTGAGCAGCTCAAAGACGGCAATAAGGCATGCACAAAGGTTATAGGGCGCCTACAAGCACTGGGAATGATTAGTGCCTTTGAAAAAGAATTTTTGAATGAACAGCACATTGAGCGTAATAAAACTCTCGTAGTTGAGCTTGCAACATTTATTCGCAAGCACATCACAATCCAGCTTGCGCAAATACGGCCTATTCCTCACTCCTCCTACCAGTACAGGCCTCGCGTGCTTTTTGGCGTAATTGCAATAGCGCTCATGTCAAGTATTGGGTATTGGTGGTATAAAGTTCGTTCAGCAGATAAGAATAATGAAGGAACTATAGTTGCCCAAGATCAAGATCAGCAAGAAGCCGTTTCCGTTTAGCCGCATCGCTCACCACATCCGCTAGAAACGCATCAAGCAGTAGGTGCTGCGCATGCTGTTCACTCAGTCCTCGGCTGCGCACATACTGAATTATCTCCTCGTCATGCCGCCCCACCGCGCTTGCATGCGTACATTGCACATCATTTGCATGCACTTCAATATTAGGAATAGAAGCTGCACGTGCATGATCGCCCATGATAATCGTCTTATTTTCTTGAGCTGCACATACGTGATGCGCGCCCTGCTCTATGCGTATCATGCCATCATATGAAGCGTATGATTGCGCTGCTGCAATGCCTTTGCATACAAGCGCACTTGCTGTATGCGCAGCGTGATGATGCTGAAAAGTATTTATAGTAAGGTGTGCATTATGAGTAAGTGCATAACCTAGGCAAATGGTAGCCTGCGCGCCAGGCTGTGAGCAGGCAACAGATAAACGATACTCAGCACTGCTGCTGCCATACACTGTCCCATTATATACAAGCTGTGCATCACGCTTGAGTATACACTCATACATCAGTGATGCAGTACTGTGCAGTACGTGTTCTACTACGAGTTCTACATACGCATTATCTTCAACGATGCATATCAGGCGCTCTACGGCATCACTTCCTTGGTTTATTACGCGCATGCGCACGCCAGAAGGTATAATAAGGCGTACTTCATGATCTGGATAGCTGTGGCGCGAGAGGTACATTTCTTGCATCATCCGATAGAGCCTTCCATTTCAAGCGCTACCAAACGATTAATCTCTACGGCATATTCCATAGGCAATTCTTGCACAAATGCATCGATAAACCCATTGATAATCATTGCGCGTGCTTCCTGCTCACTCAATCCGCGGCTTTGCACATACGCCAACTGCTCTTCACTGATTTTGCTTACTGATGCTTCATGCCCAATGTCGGCGGTAGGTTCAAGCACCTGTACCGTAGGGTAGGTATCAGAACGGGATATCTCATCAAAGAGTAATGCTTCGCATTGTACGCGCGAACGTGCATTACGCGCACCACGAGCGATTTTAAGAAGCCCACGATAGCTTGAGCGTCCGCCCTTACGACATAATGATTTAGCAAGAATGTTAGAGGTGGTATGTGCACCAAGGTGAATAATTTTTGCTCCCGCATCCTGATGCTGGCCATCAGTAGCTACCGCCACTGAAATTACTTGTCCCTTTGAGCCTTCGCCTTTGAGTACAATACAGGGATACTTCATGGTTACCTTGCTGCCAAAATTACCATCAATCCAGGATACGCTTGCACGCTTATGTGCAATTGCACGCTTGGTAACCAGATTGTACACATTGCGCGACCAGTTTTGGATCGTGGTGTAGCGAATAGATGCATCGTCGTGCGCTATGAGCTCTACCACGGCACTATGCAAAGCATTTTTGCGATATAAAGGTGCGCTACAGCCTTCTACGTAGTGCACACTGCTTCCTGGCTCTGCAATAATTAGGGTGCGTTCAAACTGCCCCATGCTTACTGAGTTGATACGAAAATATGCCTGCAACGGCATAGTTACGTGCACACCAGCAGGAATATATACAAACGATCCCCCGCTCCACACCGCTGAGTTGAGTGCTGCAAATTTATTATCTGAGCTTGGAATTACTGTAGAAAAATAGCGCTTTACAATAGCTTCATGCTCACGCACCGCGCTGCTCATATCGCTAAAAATAACGCCCTGATCTTGCCACTCTTTTTTAAGCCTCTTGTAGACTACTTCAGATTCGTACTGCGCGCCCACACCCGCTAAAAATTTTTGTTCTGCCTGAGGAATGCCCAGCTTATCAAAGGTATTTTTTATGCGATCAGGAACTTGATCCCATGAAGCCCGCAAGCCTTCTATAGGCTGCACGTAGTAATAAATATCATGGATATCTAAGCCGCTCAGATCTGCTCCCCAGCGCGGCATCGGCATACGCTCAAATGTTTCAAGTGCCTTCAAGCGAAAATCCACCATCCAGCCCGGCTCATTTTTGCGTTCAGCAAGTTCTACAACAAGCTGCGCATGCAGGCCCTTTTTAGTTTTAAAAAAGGCGCGCGTATTGGTGCCGCTCATGGCTGAATGCTTTCGTAGCCCTGCGCTTCTATCTGCTGCACAAGCTTCATATCGCCTGAGGCCACAATAAGCCCTGCGCGCATGATATGCACATGGTGAGGAATTATATACGAAAGTATACGTTGATAATGAGTGATAATAAGCATCGCCATGGAAGGCTGTGTGGCGCGTATATGCTCAAGCGCACGACCCACTACTTCAAGCGCATCACGATCAAGCCCTGAATCTATCTCATCAAGAATGGCCAC
>JAGVMI010000062.1 GCA_020053845.1 Candidatus Babeliales bacterium | reverse complement strand
TGCCGCTTGTGGAGCAAACACTCGCGCATGATGCTGCACGCGATTGGTATTACGCGCTCATGGATTTAGGTGTATACTTCAAAAGAACGATGATTAACCCAAGCAGAAAAAGCGCACACTACATAAAGCAAAGTACTTTTAAAGGTTCGCTGCGCCAGATGCGTGGAAAAATTATTGGATTGCTGACACAGCATACATTGTTAGAAAATGATGCATTAATGATACATTTAGAGCATGATGCACGCATTGTTCCCGCACTTGATGCATTAGTACGCGATGGTTTAATTATGCGTACTGACCGTGGATTTAGCATAAAAAATTGAGGAGCATAGCTTGACTTTGTGTGCAACAAAATTACGCTAGAACCGTAATTTTCTTATTGTCAGAATATGCAATATAAGTATGAGACAATCTGATGCACAAATTAAAGCTGATAATGGTACTTGCATTAGCAACTGGTGCGCACGCGCATGCCATAACAGTGAGTGAGACAACAGCGTGTCTTACGGGTATGGGCGCGGCAGCAGTAGCGGGCGGCATAACATATGCAGCGCTTTCTAAAGAAACTCCCTACTGGTGGGCAGCAGCAGCGCCAGCATCACTCTTTACCGGATGGCTGACACACAAAATATTTCACAACTTTACTCCTGAAGCAAAGTTTACTGCAGCGCAATCATTCATGTTGCAAATGAGTGATAATGTTATTGCGCATCATTCTTACGCGAATGAGCAAGAAATCATTGATGCTCTTCACGATATATATATCAGGCACGATCTCTGGCTTGTGCGTGCGTATCAGGATATGGCAACGCTTATTGAGCGCATAGACTATCATCTTAAAAATGTGCAAGATGCGTGCGGTGCGCGCTATGGCGATCATATGTTTGCACGTGTATGCAAAGAACTTATTAAGCGATTCAAGATTGCAAGCAAGAATTTCACTGTAGCAATCAAAGTAGTGAAAAACCATCCAGAATATATGTCGCAATTAACGTTGTACAAAGAGATGCTCGCAAAAGAGCGCGAATTGCAAGCACAACAAATGATGGCATATGCGCAGATGCAAAGTGCGATGGCGCATACGCATGCTGCTTATAACAACAATCGAGATAGAGACTAACACAAAGCTAAGTAAGGAATAGATCATGAAACGATATACAGGATATGCACTTGCATTGACTATGATCGCAGGAAGTTATGTGCAAGAAGCATACGCTCTCAAGCTTAAGCGCAACGTAGTGCGCGCGGCTTGTGGAACAATAAGCGCTGCTAGTGCTTTTGTAGGATGGAAACTTTTTCCTGCTCCTGCACTAACGACGTATACCAATGCACGTGGAGAGAAAGGTGTGATGCCAGAACTACAACTTAATAAGATAAAAAGATGGGTATTAAGAGGCATACTGGCATCTTCAGGCTTGGTGGTATATTATTTTGCGCGATGCCGTACAGTAGAGCATAAACTTGATGTGGTACAAGCAGATCTCGATCAATTAGTGCAAAAAAATCCTCTTGCTACAGCGCTGCCTAAAGATGGCACACCATTTTTATCAATGATTGAAGGCATGTATCCAGGAGAATCAGGAATATTCAAAGCAGCAGTAGATTTGCGCGAATCACAAGTGAAATTAGTTACTATGCTTGATGTATTGGCAGATGCACGCAAAGACATTGCAGGCGATGAAGAGCTCACCCAGCAGACCGATGCATTGATCGCGCGCGCACAGCAAGCCGTGTTTAATATAACAACTGCTCTTACACGCGTTGAGAAGCAGATCAAGAAAAGTCCTAAGGAATTTATTCAGGCTCAAAACGCATAGGCATACTGCTTTTTGTACGCATCTTCTTATGTGAGGAACACCATTATGAAACGATATATGCATGTTATGTCTGCGTTTGTACTACTCATGAGCTTCACGTGCCATGATATGTATGCGTTACGGCGCAATACACTGCGCCTTATGTGCGTTGGATTCGGGTTTATAGTCAAGGGCGTGGTAATGGCTAGTAAAGGTCAACTTGATGAATTCGAGTTTTTGGCTGATCCAATATCGATAGCTGCGGGGCTTACCGCGGGATCGGGCGTATACAATCTTGTTAAATATATTACGCCTGAGGGTTCCCTTGAACGAGCTAATGAAGCGCTCGAAACCATTCTTGAAGAAAATGTAATTGCTACAAGAATGCCACAGGATAAAGAATCGTGCTTTGCTATGTTACAAGGCGTTCATAAGGGCGATCTTTGGCTTTTCAACGCGCTGCACAAGCTGCAATCAGCACATGATGAGCTTGCCAATATCATGAATAGTATTACAGACACACGCAAGAAAGCTTGGGATGATATTGTATTTGTAGCGCAATGCAATGCTGTTAGAGAGCGTGCAGCAAAAGCACTGCAATGTGTTGGTGTATCGCTTGTATATGTGCGTGAAGCACTAGAAAAGCAAAGCAAGGAATCGTATATCGCAGCAGATGAACAGGCGTAAAAAGCGCATAAATGTTGCTTTTAATGCCATAGGTATTACTATAATGCTGCGGTTAATACACGTTTTTTTTAGCAAAAGGATACGCTCATGAAAAGAATAGCAGGAATTATGAGTGCAGCATTGATTGCTGCATCGGCAACTGCTCCAACATATGCCATTCGTCGTAACACGTTACGCATTGGATGTGGTGCGCTTGGCTCAGTTGTTGGCGCGATGACGTATATTGGTATCAGAGAAGACAACAAATCTGCTCCTAAGGGTATGGCATTCCTCGTAGGCGGTATTGCAGCAACTTTAGCGGGTGGTGTGCCTTATCTTTTATTTGATCTTGCAACGGCTGATGGCCAATATGATATGGCTGCGGCAATTGTAGATAGAATCTGGCAAACGAATCCAATTATCGGCCAATCTTTCCAAGACAAGCATGAACTGCTTGCATTGCTCAAGGGCTTGTATTTTGGCGAACTTTGGCTGATCAAAGCGCGCAATGATATGCAGCCATTCCAGCAAAGCATCACCGAAGCACTTACACTTATTGGCATGGCCAAAGAAGCTGC
>JAGVMI010000074.1 GCA_020053845.1 Candidatus Babeliales bacterium | reverse complement strand
GGGTGGAATTATAAGCGCGTTCTTGAGTTCTACTATCCGGGCACTCAGTTTATGACACTTGCTTCAGCAGCGCGTAGCTCTTAGCCTGCGTGTAGGGATTCAGATGGTAATTTTTGAGCCTGAAAGTCCCTAAAATAGGGCATTATATAGTGGGGCTCTCGCCAAAAACTTCCTTTTTGCGTATGCTGGTAAACAAGTGAATGGAGGCTCTTGTTATACCCCGTACTATCATGCATGTAAGGAACCGAGCATGAACGCTCATCATTCTGATCGTTTTTTTCATCCGTGGCATTCGCTTTCTTATGGCGATGATGTGCCGCGCGAAGTGCAGTGCGTTATTGAAATTCAGCAGGGATCAAAAGCTAAGTATGAGCTTGATAAAGAAACCGGATTTCTCAGGCTCGATCGTGTGCTTGCTTCACACCTGAGATACCCATTTCACTACGGGTTCATTCCGCAAACATATTGCGATGATAAAGATCCGCTTGATGTACTTGTGCTCTGCAGTGAACCATTAGTGCCACTCAGCATTGTTGAAGCTCGTGTTATTGGTGCTCTCAAAATGGTCGACTGTGGTGAGCAGGACGACAAAATAATTGCTGTTGCATCAGGCGACCCGGTGTATAAAGCAGTGCAAGATTTAGAACAGCTTGATCCAGACCATCGCACCGCGATTACCTTCTTTTTTGAAGAATATAAAAAGCCAGAGGGTAAAGTAGTGCATGTTGAGGCATTGCTTGCCAAAGATGCTGCCCAAGAAATTGTAACAAGTAGCATTGAGCTTTATAAAAAGACATTCAAAAAATAACCGTGTATTACGCGCGTTACAAAAAAAGGCCGATTTATCATCGGCCTTTTTTATGTGCTTTTTATCCTATGATAGGAAGTGCTGAATGGCGTGCTATGTCAGCTACAAAGTGGGCGAGCATGGCAGTTTCAAAACCTTTCTTCCAATATAGCCAACCAAAAATAATTCCTGCGCCTGAGTTGAGTGCGATAACGCGCAGTACCATGAGCAGAGAAACTGATTGGCCATAGAGTGTATAAAGAATTGGCAAATGGCCAAATCCGAAAACAAGTGCACTTAAAACAATACCTGCCCATGCAATAGTTTTGCTTCCCAAGGAGGGAACGAGCAAATTACCGAGCCACACCAAGAGTGATACAAGAAACAGGCGTGCAATGATTTCTTCTTGGAAAGCACCATACAGTGCTGCTGCCAAGCTATGCCAAAGCGATGCGTATTGTGCAAAAGGTATGCATACACCGTTTACGCATGAAGAATTGAGCGAAAGGACAATTACTGCAGCGATCAAACCCCCTATAAGACCGGGTACAAATAGCTGATTTTTAAGGTTTACATTATGAGAAAACCATAGAATAGGAAAATCGATTTTACGCGCAAGTGAAATACCTAGCCATATGATCAGACCATACATGAGAGCTGTTTGTATAACTGCAAGAAGCCCTAATATTAAAGGCGATAAGGGCAGTTGATCTTGTGGGATCATAGCAAGCTGATACGGGAAAATTGCGAGTGTTGCCAGCAGGGACCCCACCCAAAGAAATAGGAAAAAAGTTGTGCGGTTACGAAGCATATGAAAGCTCCTTACGGTTATACAGAGATTACTATAATGCGCACTATGCACTATGCCACGATTGTATGATGCATATACTACCGGTGTATAGTGTATTGTGCTGCTTTTTCAATAGCATCATAATCCATTGAACCTACAAGATTTTTGGTGTAGATAGTTGATGCTTCGTTATGTGTAACTTGATGAGTAATTTTGCCTTCTTGTATTACCCACACCACATCAGCGATGCGTATTGCAAGTTCTATGTCATGCGTAATCATGAGTGTTGCAAACTGGTGTTGTTTGATAAATCGTATAGCAAGTGTGAGTAGTGCCGTGGCAGCGATAGGATCGAGGGATGCAGTTGGCTCATCAAGCATTAAAAGGCGTGGAGGTACTACAGTTGCCATAATAAATGCTACAGCCTGCCGTTGGCCCCCTGAGAGCGATCCTAATGGTGCATCGACAATAAGGGGATCGTCTAAATTGAATGGAGCAAGAAGTGAGGCAGTATGAGCATCAGAAAGTTCACGTGTAGCTGCCACAAGGCGCACTGGCTTACCCTTCATGTATGCCATCGCAATATTCTCTTTCACCGACATTTCAAGTACGCCATTCAAGCGCGGCTCTTGAAAGAGCCTGCTTATAAAGTGAGCGCGCTGTTGTTCATTTAATGAAGTGATATCGCGTCCATCAAGTGTGATTCTACCAGCATGAGGGATGCGTCTGCCTGCAATAGTATTGAATAATGTTGTTTTACCTGCTCCATTAGGGCCTACGATAGCGATAAATTGGCCTGCTTTAATTGCGCACGATAGGGAATGCAAAATAGTAACGTTGCCAATAGCAACTGATACGGCATCAAGATGCAGCATGTTAGGCCCTTTCGTTTTTTTGTGGCATGGTATGACGGCGAAGTGTAAAAAGTACAATAATAAGAAATGCAGTAATGAGCTTATTCCAATCTTGGTCTACATCAAACTCAAAAGTAATTGCCACAATAGTCTGATACGCAATTGATCCTACAATTAATAATGGTCCGCAAGAGCTGCTCACCATCTGCGCAATAATAAGACCTATTAATGATGTGATGAATATGCCCAGGCCAGCCCATATGGAAAAATATCCTACGTATTGTACAAACAGTGCTCCTGCAAGCGCTGTTAAGCCATTTGCAAGTGCAAGCGTGAACACGATAAAGCGATGGCTACTTTTGCCGAGTGCTGTCAATACGCGTGGATTACTTCCAACTGCTTTGAGTAAAAGACCGACTTGTGTGGTAAGTAACCATTGCACTCCATAGAGTATACCTACGCACAGAGGCAACAGAATAATAACGCATTTGATTGTCGCAAGTGTGTTTGGTACGAAGTCAAAAATAGTCCTATGCGTGTTAAGTGCCGCATTAGCTCCTGCAAGCTTAAGGTTAATAGAAAAAAGGGCTGTAGTAGTCACGACGCCGCTTATTAAGTTGTTAAGCTTGAGTTTTGTGTGCAATATACCGGTTATGGCTCCAGCAAGTGCTCCCGCGCATGATGCTATAACGAGCGCAGTAAAAGGGCACCAGCTGTGTACAAGCCATAGTGCAGTAACAGCTCCGCCTAGTCCAAAAGATCCTTCTACTGAAAGATCATCAAACGCAATGAGGCGTGTGGAGAGATATACTGCGCAGATTACCAGGCCAAAAATAAGTCCACGTTCTACAATGCCTGTGAGTATGGAAAGATTAAATATCATGATGGCCCCTCTTGAGGTAGTGCGCAACTTACTGAATCAACTAACACTACTTGAGATGCAATGGATTCGGGTATGATTAGATCTAAGTCTGCCAGTGTTTGTGCATTAACTGTTATTTTCCCACTGCGTGGCTTTCTGATAGGCATAGTGTGCGGTTCTTGAGCGTACAAAATTATTTCAGCTGCGATGTGTGCTGCTTGATATCCATTGTCATGATAATCAACGCCGCGTGCCATAAGAGCGCCGTAATGTACAGGATCGTTGTAGCATACTATGAGCGGTTTTGAAGCTTTTTTGCAAAGCTTAATAAGTGCGGGCATCGCTGATGCAATTGTATTATCCGTCGGTACAATGAGCGCATCAACTTTTGAAAGCCCTACACTTGCAGCGGTGGCAACTTCTGTCTCATGTGTGACACCAATTTTAGTGTAGGTAATACCGACACGTTCTAGTTCGTTGGCCATTTCATGCATCTCCTTTACTGCGTTTGCTTCAGCTGGATTGTACACAATGCCAACACTGTGTATCCCTGGAAGCAATGCTTTTACAGCAGCAATTTCGTCTTGCATGGGAACGAGGTCGCTGATACCGGTAATATTGCGATTGGCAGACGAGAAAAACGTTTCAGGATAGCTAACTGCAGCGATTATTATGGGACGTTTCTTTTCAACAGATGCCATGGCCTGTGATGCGAGAGTGCCGATAGTTAGAAAAAGACTCAGTGATGCATCGCTATGCATGTGTTCAGCAGCGGCATGCGCGCGCGTTATATCGCCCTGCGCGTTGCGCTCAACAAAGGTGATAGGCATTCCAAGCATGCGACTCAGCTCTTGCTTGAATGTTTCGCGTACGGTAGTGAGCGTACTATGTGTGCCTGATTGCAGAATTCCTATAGCAAGTGGTGCCTTACGGCGTACGTGATAAGTGATGAAAAGTTGGTACAGAGCTGTTGCGCCCATCATTGAAAGTAATATGGCAAAAGCAAGTGCCATTTTATATCGAGAATCCATGTGCTACTCTTTCTTGGTACAAAAATGGTGAACATATTTACCATCTATAGTGATACGCTGCTTTCTTTCAAGTGGGAAATGTAGCAGCGCAAAAAGATAGTCTCTCGCGATTCATACCGCTTTATGGTATACATGCTGCATGGTAAGCGCGGATATTAAAGATTAAGGATGGGTATGCCTAACTATAGAGGCCATGTAATTGGTGGATCGATAGCATATGCTTTGTTGCTTTTGGTTCTCAGCAGCTATTGTGTTTCGCTTACAACAGCATTTGAATGGTTCCTATGCGCATTTGCGGGAGCATTGTTTCCCGATATTGATACTAAAAGCAGGGGGCAAAAATATTTTTACTGGCTTATGCTATGCATCTTTTTGCTTTTAATCCTTAAAGAACGTCTTGATTTACTCGCGGTTTTGAGCGTGTTTGCGGTGGCGCCACTTTTAGTGCCGCATCGAGGATTGTTTCATCGCGTATGGTTTATTACTTTTCTTGTGTGTATTTCCTGGGTGTTTGTAAGTGCGCTATTTCCTCATTACACACGGCCACTTTTTTTTGATTCATTATTTTTTATGACTGGCGCACTTTCACACATTTGGCTTGATATGCATTTTGTTCCGCGTATGCGCTCACTCAATATTATCAAGCGCCGCCGAACTTCATGGGGTAAGCGCTAGTATTGCCTAATTTTGTTTATTTATATGCAATTTTCGCCTAATCTATGTGCGCAAGATTGTTACATAAAAAAACATGGAGTGGAGATCACTTATGATGATGAAAAAAATAGCAAGCGCATTAATGGTGGGATTACTTATGTCTGGCTCATGCATGCATGCTGGAGCAGGCGGTTATGGGGCAGATGCTCCCATGACTCATAGTAGCTGTTCTAGTAGTGATGAGCAGGGTGCTCAAAAT
>JAGVMI010000036.1 GCA_020053845.1 Candidatus Babeliales bacterium | reverse complement strand
TGTGCTCTTCCGATCTACGTCGTACTTAATCTTCTCATAGCATGCAAGCGACAGATCTTGGCCCACAACATCAATAAAGTATGAGTAGCGATGGATTAACGACCAATAGAGCGAATCAAGATCTTCTGCATCATCGCAAATATTATCATCCATTAGAGCAGCAAGCTGGTCTGCGAGCTTTTTAACTGATTCCCAGGTTTCTTGCTGTTCGCGTGGGCACCAGATAACTTTTGAAAGTGATGTTTCAAGAAAGCGCATCACTGATTGACGAAGACACTCAATAGTAATCTCTTCCTGAGCTATCTCAAAAAGCTGGCCCGTCAACTCATCGAGGAATTTATCGGGCTCTTTGCTGAAATAGTCGTAGTTTGAGCTAAATTTGGTGTACATCATTGCCGCCATGCTTTCTTGCACGCGATCAAAGAGGTTCATGCTGTAAATGTCTTTATTTTTCAGTATTCGCTGTGAGCGTTGCGGTACAAAATGATCGCCCAGAAGTTTGGGCATTTTTTCAAGCAGATCCGATACGGCAAGAGGGTTTACGTACTCAGCTCCTTTAAGCAGATTGCCAAAAAGGTTGAATACGGAACGCACATACGCGCGTGATTGTCGAGTGCGCTTGCAATGATCGAGCAACTGAATGAGGTAAGAGAAGTTGTTAGGCAGTATTGTTTGTACATAGTCAGGGTTGCGCAGCTCTTGTTCAAGAGAGCGCATAAAAAGTAATGATGTTGGTGCCGCTTCTTTGGCGACAAGATTGAGATTGCTACTTATGCCAACTATCAGAGCAAAGATCACACGTTTCACATCAGCCTCCTTTGTGATAAGGTGGTATGGTGATCGAAATTATAGCGTAACACGGGTTGTTTATTCTATACAATAGGGTCATGCACTGACCCGAAGCCCGTTTTACTGGATCCAAAGAGGTGCGTGATGGCGCTTTACTCTTACGAAGCACTATCTAAAGAAGGCAAGAAGGTGCGTGGCGTTGTTGATGCGCCTACTGTAGCGAGCGCACGCGAAGCGCTCATGAGTCAAGGCCTCTATCCTATACGCATTACGCTTGCAGGTGAGCGTGCAACACAGAGCATATGGTCGCGCTTGTTTGCGCGTGGTGCAAGTACCAAGCAAAAAATATTACTTACGCGCCAGTTTGCCATACTTCTCAAATCGGGCATTCCTCTGTTGCAAGCGCTTGAGTTGCTCATAGATCAATTTGATGGCGCAGTGCGCACGGCACTTGTTGCTATACGTGATGATGTTAAAGAGGGTATTTCGCTTGCTGATGCGATGCAAAAGTTCCCTAAAATATTTGATAATATTTATGTACAGCTTGTGCGCGCTGGGGAAGCAAGCGGTCGGCTTGAAATAATTCTTGAGCGTTTGACCTTGTATCTTGAGCGCCGCGATGAAATTGCGCGCAAAATCAGAGGCGCGTTACAGCAGCCAGTAATTCAGCTGATTGTGGCGATAGTGGTAGTGACTATCCTGCTTACTACAGTAGTGCCGCAGCTTGCAGGTACATTGCAGGGCCTGGGGCAAAAATTGCCGTGGCAAACACGTTTTCTTATGGCAGTTGCCCATTTTCTTACCCATCATGCGATAGCGATCGTCGTAACATTAGTTTTGGCAGGCATTGCGTTTACTTATTGGAAGCGCACGCCGTCTGGCTTGCGCACTATGGATCGCATTAAATTACATGTGCCCTTGCTTGGCTATATTACGCGCATAGGTAGTGTAGTCCAATTTAGCTATACGCTCGGCATGTTGCTTGAAGGGGGCGTAAACTTAGCGCAAGCACTTGATATTGTTGTCAGCATTATTGATAATCGTCTTCTTGCTGATAAATTGCGTGAAGCCCGCGATAAAATTATCAAGCAAGGTCGGGTAAGTGATTACCTTAAGCAGACGGGCATATTTCCGCCTATTGCTATCTACTTACTGCAAACAGGCGAACAGAGTGGTCAGCTTGATGTTATGTTGCTGACGGTTGCCAAAAATTATGAAGAAGATCTTGCTGAAACTATAGATCGTGTAACAGGACTTTTAGGGCCTGCAACGCTCATAATGATGGCGTTTGTGGTAGGCTTTATTATCATGTCGGTGGTTGGACCGATTATGAGTATGGTAGAAACAATGCCTGTGTAATAAACAAGATGTTTTTAGGAAAGGTGTATTTCTATGTCACACACGCTTGATATGCACAACAGCTTGCAAAGTGTACGGCACGCGCGTAAAGGTTTTACGCTCATAGAGCTTATGGTGGCAATCGTTGTTATTGGTATCCTTCTTGCAGGAAGCCTTGCGCTTATCAATATGGTGCAGGAGCGCGGTGCAAAAGCGGGCACGCTTGCTTCATTGCGTTCGCTTAAAGTAGCAATTATGAACTTTGAGGCAGATACCAAGAAATACCCTAATCGTTTGAATGATCTGGTTAAAAAACCATCGGGTGAAGAGTTTGCAAAATGGGATGGCCCTTACATCAAAGAAGTGCCGCTTGATGGCTGGAAAGGCTCATTTAAATATAAAACAACTCCTGGCAGCAAACACCCTTATGAACTGTATGCAGTTAACCCTAATAACGTGAAATACAGCGTGTGGGATGAGTAATAAGCCAGCATTTGGGCTTTTGGAACTCGTTGTTGCATTAGCAATCATAGGAATGCTTGCAGCACTTGTGCTTCCTAACATACGTAACTTACAGCCGCGCTATGAGCGAGAGCAATTTATAGCGCGGCTCTCCGCTTTAGTACAGTTTGCGCGACAGCAGGCGATTATTACGCACACTACGCATCGTGTATTCTTCGATTTCAAAAAAAGAACTGCCACTGTTGAGCGCACGCAAGAAGATCGTAAGGCTGGCGCATCTTCGTATACAGTGGTGAGCGGAACTGCATTCTCTCCCAACCTAGAATGGCCTGCTCGCTTTGAATTCAAACAGTTCTTTATTGAAGGTATCGATGAAATGAGTAAGGGCGGAGGAGCAAAAACACGAGAGATATGGTTCTTTCTTGTTCCTGAAGGCCTTGCTCAGGAAGTGATTATTAACTTTGTCGATACCGCAGATGGAAGTGACGGAAAGCAACGCCGTGTAGGGCTTGTGCTTAACCCATTTAGCGCGCAATTTGATGTGTATGATACATTTCAAAAATAAATCTGCGTTTGGCTTACTAGAAGTGCTTTTTGCCCTCGTGGTATTTGGCGTTGTTACTGCGCCGCTTTTTGTACTGTATGGCGATGTTTTCAGATCGGTGGTAAAGCTTTCCGATCGTGCTGAACATATGATTATGGCCCACCAATTGCTCATGACTGCGCGCCGCGAACAAGCGCCTACGGATAAAACATTTACTGCAAGCAAGCGTGATGCAGCACAAGGTATTGCGATAGAATATCAGCTTGCGCAGATTGAAAAGATGCCTGAATTTAAAGATTTTCCTGGCTTATGCAAAGAAACGCTGACCATT
>JAGVMI010000140.1 GCA_020053845.1 Candidatus Babeliales bacterium | reverse complement strand
TTTTATCCCGTAGAAAAAAATTGCTTCAAGCAATAGCTTCTCCCTATCACAACTTCAAAAATGCTGGCACTGAGGGCAAAATTGTATCGGCATGCTTGTGGGCTTATTGGGCTTATTCATCCACTCAGTGCATTAACGCTATGCTATTCACACAAAAGCTTGCCAACTATCTGCATAGTCAGGTAAATGCCATCGCCCAAGTGCGCACTGCAATGCGCAATCTCGCAAAGATTACGCAAGCCCATCCCGTATTGGCACGTGGCATACCATCACTTATCCATCTTATTGATGTCGACAATGGGCACAATCATTCTGCCTCGTTTGTAAAGCTATGGAATATGCTTGATAGCAATACCTTCAAGCATGAACCTACTACGTTCAGCATTCAGGGTAGAGCAATTGCTGCGTATCACATTATGCAAGAAGTAAAAGGAGAATTTGCTCCTATGCTTCACGCAGTTGGCGAGCTTGATGCGTTTGCTGCAGTAGCAACAGTATTCAAATTTCATCAAAACAAACCTGCTCACTTCTCTTTTGCTACCATCATCAACAGCTATACTCCTTACTTGAAAGCTACCAACTTCTGGCATCCATGCCTTGATCCTGAACATGCCATCACCAATACTGTTGAGATCAGTGCAGATACTAGCCCAAATATAGTCATCACCGGCCCCAACACAGGCGGTAAGACCACTATTCTGAAAGCTTTGCTTGCAAATATTCTGCTCGCTCAAACGTTTGGGATTTGCACAGGCGAGCTGGAGCTTGCTCCCTATGCACGCATTCATTGCCACATGAATCTCACTGATGATATTGCAAGCGGTACTTCTCTTTTTAAAGCTGAAGTAAATCACGCTAAAAAGCTTATTGAATCGGTTAAGGGCTTACGTGAGGGCGAATTCGCATTCATTGTTATGGATGAAGCATTTAGAAGCACAGCTCCTGAGCAAGGCGAACAAGCATCATATAAGTTTGCTGCACAACTCGCTCAGAATAAGCAGAGCAACTTTCTTATTGCAACGCACTATCACAAATTGACCGATCTTGAATCTGACCTAAAAGGCGCCTTTAGAAACTATCATGTGGGCATTATCCTGCATGATGATGGCTCTTTCACGCGCACATTCCAATTTGAACGTGGTGCATCAACGGTAAACATTGCTCTTGCATTGCTTAAAGAAGAAGGTGTGCTCTGGTAATCAATCTGAGCACAAAAATAAAAAGGGGCGAAAATTCCGCCCCTTTTTTTAGACCATAGTTACTGCACACACGTGATAGTTGCAATTCTTCTTGCAAGATCCTGAGGATCGTAATCGATTACCACATGGCACACAGCCTGCGTGAGCAACGGGGCTATAATTTCGGGCCATTCGATAAGTGCCCGACTGCCATCCGCGTAAAGATGCTCGCCAAAGCCCATAGATTCAAATTCCTGGGCCGACCCAATGCGGTACAGGTCAAAATGGTAGATCGTCCTGCCTTGGCCATCCTCATACGTATTGAGATAGGTATAGGTAGGGCTCGTAACCAGATCTGACACCCCAATCTGAGATGCCAATGCCTTAACAAGCGTCGTTTTACCTGCTCCCAGCGGACCTGTGAAGGTTATTATTGCATGATCTTGAAGCATTTGTGCAACTATACGCGCCACATGTGCTATATCGTCGAGCGTATAAGAAAGTTCTTGCGTGGTAATCTTATTCATAGCTTTTTTAGTTTTTGATCAAGTTTTCGATCTATTTTTGATTCACGCTTGCCTTGGCCAGCACGATAACGCGCATCGTATACAAGATCTTCACTCTTGGTAACGGCATGCTTTGTTGCCTCACACATTATTTTATCAAGTGACATATCTTCGTCTGGCGTAGTTTTGATCGGCGCTCCAATAATACGCTCACGCTTATCTTGGCCTGACGCAAGTGCTGCTTGCACAAGGGGATAAAAATCAGCCGAATCAATTGAAGCAATGCCCAAACGGGAAGCCTTTCTGCCAAGCTCACGATCCGTAGACACTAAAAGTAAATCGCGATCTTTGTACACCGTAAGGTAGTGCCGTATCACATCATCGGCACTCTCATGATGCCCCGAATACACCAGCTGTATACCCGCAACCTTCTCTCTATGTACCCATTCATAAGGGCCGCCATCAAATACTAAAAAAATAAGGTGCCCGCGTTGTGCTGCATACTTGCTAATCTTGGTGATGAAGCGATGCGTATCCTCTTCAGCTACATAACGCTTGGGATATATATGCTTGAGCATATTATACGCATCAATCACTATGATCACCCGATTCTCCCTTCACCTATTGGTTCCGTTTTGTAGCCTCCGGCATTGCAGTTCAAGATACAATGCTCAAGGCCGTTGTCAAAGCCAGCCAGCTCAGGTAGATTAGGATACAGGTTTTATAAGCTGAATAATATACTATATTCCGCGAGAAATCAGCATGTCAGCACTCATTCAGATGCGCCAGCGCATCCGCGCGATAGAGACTATCAAGAAAATCACGCATGCTATGCGTCTTATTTCTATGTCGTCCCATTCGCATCTGAAAAATAGGCAAGGCACACTCGCACGTTATGTTGCCCATTTAGAAACACTCCTGAGCCACGTGCAACATTACTGCCCAGAATGGCAAGACCCTGTACTCCATCCACAAGCACCTTCCGATGCTAAACCGCTTGTAATTATTGTCGGCTCACAAAAGGGACTATGCGGCAACTTTAATGCCCTGCTTGCTCAGTTCTGCAGACTACGACTTGAAGTAGCAACGCGCACCAATACACGCATCATTACGGTGGGCAAGCGTGCAGGAGAAATGCTTGATGCTGTGTATCGAAACAATGTGATAAGCAGCTACGATGATTTTTCAATCAGATCACTTGATGCAGTGTGCAGGGAACTCTCACAGCATATTATGCTCGAACCCGTTCCCTACTCGTCCATTACTATCTTGAGCAACGAACCCAAAACATTCTTTGTGCAGAAACCTCATTCAACCGTTCTGGTTCCCTTCACAAAAGTGCCAAGCTTAAACACAGGCACTCTACCTGTGCAAGGCTACATGTGGAAGCATAAGCCAGAAATAGTTGCTGGAACGATTGCACGCCAATATCTTGAAGCACGCATGGAGTTTGTACTCTTTCAATCATTGCTTGCTGAGCAAGCAGCCCGCTTTATCTCA
>JAGVMI010000145.1 GCA_020053845.1 Candidatus Babeliales bacterium | reverse complement strand
GCATTCTTTGACGAAATGCTTTGACGCACATTTTGTAGTGCCCCTGCAGTTCTACCAATCGCTGTGATTGCACACACAGAAATTGATACTCACGCAGCAAAAGCATTGTCTGCCCGCATACAAACACTGCACCAAGAACAAGAAAGAGTGTTGCACCACGTCCCACGAACTGTATACCTGCACATCTCAAGATAGTTTTGGTGTATTATCCCACTGTTTCAATTGCATGCGCATCCACCCATCCACTGCCTGAAGCAGTTGATACTCTGCACCATCCAGGCCGTACATCACACACTTTTAATTCTTCATGCGCACGCACATTGCCCACTGTTTCATAATGGTTATCCGGACCTGCAAACAAAGCTGCTTGATCAGAACACACTATTGCTATTACTTGCGAGCGGTCATACCATGCAGCGATAAGCAAAACAGCACACACGGCAGACATACTCATGGGTGCAACACGCAAAATCGCATACAGTCTACTACGTATTGCTAAAGTCGAGAATAGTAGTGCACTATACCATGCACATAATAGTAGCAATTGCAGCTGAATCAGCGACAATCCAGCAGCACAATCAATAATATATTGCAACACGCGCCTTAAAAAGCTCGTATGTGCAGGCACATGCAGCGCAACGCCTATAAGCTCCTGCTGCTCACGACACGCACGACGCCACTGGCCCGAAAGGCCTCGTTCAGCCTTTTTCCACGCAGCGTGTGCATGCGGATAATCTTTTATATAGTAGAAACAATTACCCATGTTGTACCATACTGAGCTACCCTTGCGCTCAATGCTTTGATACAGCTCAAGCGCATGTTGCCATTCCTGCTGCTCATATAATACATTAGCATGTAAAAATAGTTCTTCATCACGCTGTGCATGCACAGCAAGCACACTCAAAACCATGAGACTTATTACTAGCTTACGTACATATGCAAAGATCATTATGCTCTCTCCATGATGCGCAAACATTCATATGCTTCCTGGAAAAAACGCGTGTCATGATCAACCTTGTTGTGAGGCGACGCCCCAAATGCATACCATTGTGCTTGTTCAAAAAATAAGCGCAACTTGCCTTGCTCCTGCACACTCGCTGCTATACATGCATACAATTCATCGTGAGTAGTGCACGCAGCTTGATCTGGAAAGCGATACGCGACTGCATCCTGCATAATGTGATACACACGTGCGTGATCACTCTCTTGTTCCGCCGCCACTAATGCTTTACGCAAACGATACCATATCACGCGTCGCATGATCCATGATGGTACAAATCGCTTAAGTCCGTATATCCATGCTTTAAGTTCACGAGCACGGAGCATTACTACAGGAAAAAGCATAAGAAATAAAAGCATGCTCCACGACATGCGATAAGGGCGATCTGTTCCTTGATATGGATCCTGCGCGTTAAGAGGCAAATATAATGCCGCTTTAGTTTTTTGACGCTCTGAAACAGCAGGCGCTTGTGGTGCGGCAGGCATTGATGATACGCGCTTTGATAGCGCAGAATCGGGGAGAATACTTATGTACAATGGCGACGAATCGCGCAAACGCACTTGATAATCTTGGCAATCAAAATAGGTAACCGTTTGTTTGGGGATCTCCCATTCACCTGGTTCAAATCCTTGTACAATATACTCAAATGTTTTCTGCCAAGGTGCTCCGGACGCAGATGGCGGCGTTACATGATGCTTTGATGAATAGTATTTGAATGAATCAGGAAATCCTTTAAGCACCGGCTCTTTGAGCGCTTCAACGTCTCCGTAACCTGTTATAGCAAGCGTTAATACCATACCATCGCCCTGCTTTGCAGCACCAGGAGTAATGCTTGCCTGCACATATGTAATGTCACCCACAAAGTCCACATGTGTTGCTTCTTGCGGTAGCGGCATAACTTCAAGCTGTACTCCATTTGAGTACACACGTTTTTGTTGCGTTCTTACCGAAAGCATGGATGCCATCAATCTGTTCATACCTGCCATGCGATCATCGGGAGCCATATAATCAACGTAAAAAGCTGGTATGGTTATACGTCCATCTTTTTGTGGATACACATCACATTGCCACCGCGCACGTTTATATACCACACCGTCAGCAACGTAATCATCCATAACAGGCGCCGTAGTACGCCGCTGAAGAAGATCTTTCATCTCCTCTTGGCCTATGGCAATTACCGTCACCCCTTCCTGGCAGCACAACGTTATATCGCACGATACACACTCGCCTACCACCGCTTCCTTTTTATCAACGCTCAGCGACAACATAACCTCTTGTGATCGCATAGGCGCTGGCCGCGGTGCTGCATTTTTTTTCCCGTGCACCAATGTTGCGTCGCCAACTACTAACGTAACGACATCAGACTGATTTGTGCCGCTCTGTACAAGTCGAGCAGGCCCCAGCACAAAAGTTCCTTTTTCATCTGCGCGCATGCGAAACGTGTATTTGACTGTTGAAACACCATTCACCGAGCTCATGTGAAAGCCAACGCGGCGTGGGTTAAATTGCTGAGCACCTACAATTTCAGGAATCTCAGTAGTGTTTTGAGGAACATCGGTAAGCGTAACTTCAAGCAGAAAGGGTTGGCCTACTGCCGCTTGAGCAAGAGGTTTGTGTGTAGCATCAAACAGCGCTAACGATATATGTTCTGCACATAACGGCAATGCCATACTTATTATGATGCCTGTAATAATGCGCACACCATATTTACCAGCAATGTTGTCCATGTTTGCCTGCCATCTTTTTGCCAACAAGTCCACGTATTCTTCTACGATTGGCAACGCGATCCGCTTGTTCTTGTTTTTCAAGGAGCGCAGTTACCCATTGAGGTTCTTTTTCTTGTGATGATGCGCTGTCTTGCGTATCTTCTTGCACATTATGATTCATTGCTTGAGATATGTCCTCATCTTTTTTATGCTGGTCCTGAGTGGTAGTAGGCTGCTGATCATTATTTTCAGGACACTGATCGTTATGCTTTCTTTCTTGCTCGCCTTTCTTGTTGCCTTTGGTATCTTGCGTATCCTGCTCAGGCCCGTCTTGTGGATCTCTCTGCTCTTGGCCACTTTGTGTATCGGGTTTTTGAGCTGGGTTTTGTTGTTGCCGGTCGCGTTCTCGCTCATGGTTGTCGGCGCTGCTGCTAACGTCATCAGCATCGTCTTGCTGCTCTTGACCATCGTCTGAGTCCTCGCCCTGCGCTTCATCATTTTCGCCATCATTGCGCGACTTGTTGCGCTTTGACGACGAATTCTTTTTGTTTGACGATTGCTCATCATCTGATGCATCAGATTGCGTATCATCATCTTCATCTGCGTCATCATCACTATCACTATCTGAAGAATCGTCATTATTCTTCTTATTATCTTTGTTCTTTTTATTGTTCTTGTTGTTGCCCTGCGACGTGTCGCTATCGCCTTGTGCATCGTCTTGTTGATCGTTTTGCTCTTGGTTGTTTTGACCATTTGAGGACTGCGAATCGTTTTGCTGATTTTGTGCGTTGTCTTTGGTATCTTTTTTACCCTGTTGTTGCTCGTCATTCTTTTCCTGCTGCTGTTGCTGCTTTTGCTGCTCAAGCATTTTCTTGACTACATCATAGTTGTGTCGTGCTTGTTCGTGTGATGCATTCATAGCAAGAATCTGTTCGTAGCATGTAAGCGCATCTTCTAACTTGTTAAGTTCTACCGCCGCGTTACCTGCATTAAAAAGAGATTGCGTTTTGCAAGCTTCTGTCGCGCATTCAGACCGTGCAGCATCACGAAAGTATGCATGCGATTGCTCAAATAAACCTTTTTTGTACGCTGCTACGCCCGCATCATACAGAAGCTCTGGATTTTCTTGCGGATCAGCCTGTTGGGCTACCAGCTGTACCAGTTCCCGATGCGCAGTATCCCAATCTTCTTTTTGAGCTGCACGCAAAGCTTTTGCACGCGCTACTTCCTCGAAAAGCGAATCCCCGTATGCACATGATGTTACACACAACAAAACAAGCAACCACATCTTCATAACAGCCACTCCACAAGCAGCAATGCAAAACCTAATGCGAGAAAATAATGGTATTTCTCGTCACGCTCTTGATACTGCTCATGCTCAAGGCGCTCTTTTTCGAAAGTCTGAATGTGAGCCACTAAATTGGTAATATCCTCACGTGATTGCGTTGCTCTAAAGTAAGTGCCACCCACATCTTGCGCAAGTGCATTGAGTACACCCTCATTCAGACGCGATATCACTATCGAACCTTTCTCATCTCTTTGGTGACCTGTTTGAGCACCATCGGGAGCAAAGAGTGGGATTGGAGCACCTTGCGGTGTACCTACGCCAACGGTGAAAATATGTAGCCCTGCTTGCTTTGCTTGCTCTTTAAGCTGATGCAAATTACTCGAAAAATCTTCACCATCAGTGAACACCACAAGAATCTTAGTTTTCCTGCTTGGTACTGCTGCAAACGCGTCGAGTGCTTGTTTAATTGCTTGCTCAAGGGCCGTGGTGCCTGAAGAAACACTTTCTACATCAACACCATCAAGGAAAAGATTGAACGCGCGATAGTCAGTAGTAAGCGGACACTGTACAAATGCACTACCAGAAAAAAGAATAAGTCCTATACGCTCACACGATAGTTGCATTAAAAGCTGTTTAATTTTTTGTTTGGCGCAGGCCAACCGATGCGGTTCGCAATCAGTTGCAAGCATAGAGCGTGAAATATCAAGTGCAACAAATAGATCTCGTGTTTCTTGTACTACGGTAATAGTGCGTGCATCTTGCCAACGTGGACGCATAAGTGCCGCTACAAGCGCAAGCGATCCTACAAAAATAAGTATTACGCGTATGCTTGATGAACTTTGCCGCGCCCCTGCAATAAGCATTTCAAGATGCGTTCCTGCAAGATACGCTATCACCCGCCGCACTTTAAAAAATCGATATGCTGCACAGAGCGCACATATAATCGACACGGTTATGAGCACGCCGTACTGCGGCGCATCCCAAAAGATTGATGAAAATAGATTATTCATAATCCAAACCATACAAACGTTGAAAGTGCCAATTCTATTACCATAAGTGCGAGCACTATACACGCAAATGGCACGAACAAGTCATAATAGCGAGAGAATAACGGCATTTCTTGTTCAGATTTTTCGAGTCTATCGATAGTATCGTAGACTGCGCGCATATCCTGCGCATTACGGGCCATAAAACATTGGCCGCCTGTTTCTTTAGCAATCGTTTCAAGCAGTTCTTTATTCACTCGTGGTTTTCTCACCATGCCAAATAACGGATGCACAAACACTTGATCTTCTTCACTACCAATACCGATAGCATACACTTTGATGCCATACTGCTTTGCAATCGCAATGGCTGCAGCAGGATCAAGATCTCCCTCGCTTGGCTCACCATCAGTAAGCAAGATCATCACTTTGCTTTTTGCTTGTGAAAGCTTTAAGCGATTAACTGCTGTTACCATAGCAGTTGCAAGAAGAGTGCCTTCACGGTCAACATCACCAAGATTAATTTCACGCGTCATCTGCAAGAGCGATTTTTTATCCATGGTAAGCGGACAGCGTGATATTGCTTCGTTGCCAAAAAGCACGAGCCCCAATGCATCATGCGTACGCTTCTCGATAAAACGCGTTGCTTCTTCTTTTGCTACATCAAAACGAGATCGTGCGTCATCTGCATAATCTTGATTTCCCATGCTGCCTGATGCATCAAGAACAAGCATAATATCAATGCCCCGCACATCAATTTTCGAGCGCGGATCCACAAGCTGAGGACGCGCAATAAGGAGTGCAAGCAGTGCAAGCATGATCAAGCGAATAAAAAACAGAATTTTTTTGTAGGGATGCGTTGAGGTTGCGCCACGAAGTACAAGCGTGCCTGTAAGTGAATAACGATACACGTGAGCGCGTTTATATCGCCAACGCCACCATACTGCTGCTGCAAGCAATGGTATCACTACAAAGAGTGCTGGATGGTTCGCAAAGCGAAGAAAGAAATCGGTCAATGTGCATCCTCTCCTTGTGCCAAAAACCAATTATATACACGCTGTTTAAACGCTTCGTCACT
>JAGVMI010000006.1 GCA_020053845.1 Candidatus Babeliales bacterium | reverse complement strand
GGTGGAGCCGTGCGCGCAATATTAGATGCTGTAGGTGTGAGTGATGTACTTACCAAGTCACTTGGTGCGTCAAACTCGCTTAATATTGCAAAAGCAACATTGAACGCTCTATCTAAATTGCGTTCAGCTACGCATATCGCTCGCCTACGTGGCAAAACGGTTAAAGAAATCATAAAGGGCGCGTAATGCTTCATTTGAATAACTTAAAGCGACTCGTCAAAAAGCGCAAAATAGTTGGCAGAGGCGGAAGCCGTGGCGGAACTTCAGGCCGTGGCAACAAAGGTCAGAACGCTCGTTCAGGCGGCGGAACACCGGATGGATTTGAAGGCGGTCAAATGCCTCTCTATCGCCGTTTGCCTAAAAGAGGATTCAATAACGCTCGTTTTGCTCGCGAAGTAGTTGCAGTAAACGTGGGCAGACTCGATGAAGTATGCCAAGACGGTGAGACTGTTACGCGTGAGCTGCTTATTATGCGTGGCGTTGTTAAAAATCGCACCAGCAAGGGAAGCTATTTTCTCAAGATTTTGGGGCATGGTTCTTTAAGCAAAAAGCTTGTGGTACAAGCAGATCTGTTTAGCAAGACAGCCGTCCAAACGATTGAGAACGCTGGCGGTCGAGTAGAACAAATCACAGAGAGGTAGAGTAGTGATACTGCTGAGGAATTTCGTTAACATTTTTTCTATTCCCGAGCTGCGTAAAAAGATTCTTTTTACGCTCGGGGTGTTCATTGTGTTCCGATTAGGAAACTACATTCCTGCCATAGGTATTGATGTAGAAGCCTTGAGCAATTTCATTGCGCAAAGATCAGGTTGGGGAGGCCTTCTTTCATATCTAGATCTTTTCTCGGGCGGCAATCTGAAAAATTGTACGATTTTTGCGCTTGGCATCGGACCGTATATTACAGCTTCTATTATGATGCAAATGCTGAGCCTCTCAATACCAGGGCTTGAGCAGCTTGCTAAAGAGGGCGAATACGGTCGAAAACTTATTAATCAGTATACGCGTTATCTTGCCGTGGGTGTAAGCTTGATGCAGGGCATTTTGCTCGCAACACTTGTTGAGCGCAATGGTCTTGTAATAGCACCAGGCTGGGGCTTTAGGCTTATGTTCCTCTTGCTTTTGACAACAGGCTCTATGTTTGTCATGTGGCTTGGCGAGCAGATTTCGTTACGCGGTATTGGTAATGGTAGTTCCATGATAATTTTTGCGGGTATAGTTGCGCGCTTTCCAGATGATATTATTAAGAGCGTTGCAGCACTTCAAGAAGGTTACTTGGATCCACTAGTTATGGTAGCAGTAGTGCTTATTGTGCTTGCCGTTTCCGCGTGCATTATCTTTTTGGAAAAAGGTGAACGCAAGATCCCTGTGCAATATACGCGTAGGGTGGTAGGCAACCGTGTCTATGCAGGACAAAGCGCTTACATACCATTTAAGATTAACACAGCTGGTATTATGCCAGTGATATTTTCAAATGCGGTGCTTAACGTACCAATATTTCTTTCTTCGGTATTGGCGGCACGTTGGGCGATATTCAAGTGGCTTGCTGAAAGTATGAGTTATACAGGCGTGTTGTACAACGTAATTGATTTTGTACTCATCGTTTTCTTCTCATTTTTCTATACAGCACTGGTGTATCAACCAAATGAATTGGCTGAGAATATGAAAAAGAGCGGTGGTTTTATTCCTGGTATAAGACCAGGCAAGCAAACTGCTGATTTTTTCAACTACTTGCTTAATCGTATTGGGTTGGTAGGTGCGCTGTATTTGGCAACGCTTGCGATACTGCCGAACTTTGTATACGCAGTACTTAAGCTGCCATTTTATTTGAGCATTATGAGTGGTACGGGCTTGCTTATTGTGGTAGGCGTGACCCTCGAAATAGCAGCTCAAGTAGAAGCATACTTGATTGAGAATAGGTACGAAGGCTTTCTTACAACGGGACGCATCAAGAATAGGAGCCTGCGTTGAGTTCCTCAAAGGAAATTTACATTTTCGTAGGGCCTCCAGGATCGGGCAAGGGAAGTCTTTCTCAATTGTGCGTGAGAACGATGGGATGGATACAGCTCTCCACGGGTAATTTATGTAGAAAGCATATTGCTGAAGGTACGGATATTGGCAAAGAGATAGATTTGGCCATTAAATCTGGTAAACTTATCTCAAATAGCCTGGTTACCCGCATGGTTGTTGATTGGTTTCTTGAGCAAAAACCATTGGGAACCGTCATTCTGGATGGCTATCCGAGAACTTTGGCTCAGGCAGAGCGATTCTGCGAACTGGCCTCTCGAGATTTGAAAGAGTTTAATATCCGAGTAGTAAGATTTTTAATATCAGATGAAGCTGTCATCGATCGCTTGATGAACAGATTTGTCTGTACTAATAAGGATTGCCAGGCTGTGTACTCGCTTGCAGCAGGTACCACGCTGGCCCCCCGCAAGGGAATGTTCTGTGACAACTGCAGCAGCTTGTTAGAGCGACGCTTGGATGATGATTTGCAAACCATCAAAAATCGCCTTAAGACGTATTACGAGCATGAGCGTGAGCTCGTGCAGTTTTACGAGCGCAGTGGCTTGCCGGTGTATGAAGTACACGTTGAGCAGCCGCTCGCAGGTGTTTTCGATGATTTTTCAGCTTTGATAGAGGCTCACGTTTCATGATCACGATCAAGAACGCAGCTGCAATACGCAAGATGGCACAAGCTGGTCAATTATTGGCCACTATGTTGCGAGATATAGTTCCTCTTGTTAAGGCAGGAATAACAACGCTTGAACTTGATTCGTGGATAGCGGATCAGCTTCGCCAGAACGAGATGGTTTCGAAAACCAAGGGCTATATGGGATACAAGCATTCAAGCTGTATTTCAGTGAATGACGAGCTGGTACATGGTGTGCCTCGATCGTCTCGCGTGCTCACAACAGGTGATCTAGTGACTATAGATGTGTGTGCATCTTGGCAAGGCTACTGTGCTGATATGGCGCGTAACTTTTTTGTAGGCGAAGTGTCTGAAGCAGCACGTAAGATTGCCGATGTCGCTCAACGCTCACTTGATAAAGGAATTGAAAAAGCTCGCGTTGGTAATCGCCTTGGTGATATATCGTCAGCAATTCAGCACGAGATTGAAAAAAATGGATTTGAGGTGGTACGTGATTTTGCGGGCCATGGAATTGGCAAGCAGATGCATGAAGATCCTGAAATCTTGAACTATGGGACCGCGGGCAAAGGGCCGTTGTTGCAGCCGGGCATGGCGTTTGCTATAGAGCCAATGCTTACTGATGGTCACTATGACGTGTATGTTGATCGTGATGGATGGACAGTCAAAACGGTGAACAAGCGTTTATGCTCTCATGTGGAGGATACTATCGTTATTACCCATGATGAGCCGCTTATTTTGACAAGACTGAACAGTCAGACGGAACACAATTTAGAAAGAATGCTGCCATGAAGCAGAAGAAAGAAGACGTTATCCGCGTTGATGGCGTGGTAAAAGAAACATTGCCTAATGCGATGTTTCGAGTAGAGATAGAAGGTGGACATCTGATTTTGGGGCATGTGTCGGGCAAAATGCGTATGCATTATATACGAATATTGCCAGGCGATCGTGTAGCGCTTGAGCTGTCGCCGTATGATCTCACGCGTGGCAGAATTGTATTACGATATAAAGATTAAAGACGGGATCTGGATCCTTTAAGGCAAGAATTATCACTACTTGAGAGAAAGTGTCATCATGAAAGTGCGGACATCAGTTAAGAAGATGTGTAATGAGTGTCGAGTAATTAGACGTAAGCGCGTTGTACGCATTATTTGTGGCAAAGATCCGCGCCATAAACAGCGCCAGGGATAAGCATTCGCGTTATAGTGCATATGAAAGACCAATAGGAACGACGATATGGCAAGAATAGAAGGTGTCTCGCTTCCAGCAAACAAACGTGTTGAGTACGGATTGACGTATCTCTTTGGGGTGGGCCTTACCAGTTCTCGTGAAATTCTCAACAAGCTCAAGATCAACTTCGACAAACGAGTAAAAGATTTGACAGATGATGAAGTTGCATCTATACAGCGTGAGCTTACTAATGGCTACCGTGTTGAGGGTGAGTTGCGCAAGGAAGTAGCACTCAATATTAAACGTCTGCAGGAAATTGGGTCATACAGAGGAACGCGCCATAAGCGTGGACTTCCGGCTCGTGGCCAGAGAACTAAGACGAATGCGCGTACACGAAAAGGCCCAAGAAAACAGCCTGTCGCGCTTAAGAAGAAAGTAGCTAAGAAGTAAGACTGTAGCTTGAATTAGCGGGTTTGGTTGTTAGAACCGATTTACCCAGGTGAAGGACAGAATGGCCTACAAGAAGAAATCCAAAAAAACTAAACGTCAGGTAGACACCGTTGTTGCGCATGTGCGTTCAACGTTTAATAACACAATAGTTTCTATTACCACTCTTGACGGTGATGTGTTGCTCAATAGCAGCGCAGGACGCCTTGGTTTCAAGGGAGCCCGCCGCGGAACTCCGTTTGCTGCTTCGCAAATAGCATCAGGCTTGGCAAAGGATATGGGATCACTTGGAGTGAAAAACGTCGAAGTTAACCTCCAGGGACCTGGTTCGGGCCGCGACTCAGTGGTGCGTTCATTCCAAGCAGCTGGCTTTGGCATAACAACCTTGAGGGACGTAACTCCGCTGCCTCATAATGGTTGCCGCCCTCCTAAAAAGAGACGCGTATAGTTGCGGAATGTTGATAACATAGTCAGATAAAGAGTATTAGCCGGGTAAGAACGCATGATGCAAAAGAGATCTGGAACAGGACAACAAGCTGAACAAGCTTCAAGCAAGCGTCCACCGAAAAAGGTTTCGGAATATGGTCGCCAGCTGAGCGAAAAACAAAAAGTAAAAGAAATGTACGGGCTGTGTGAGCGTCAATTTGTAAAATTTTTCGCCATAGCAGTAAGAGAGCAAGGTGCTACAGGTGAAAACCTGCTTCGCCTTTTAGAATCTCGTCTTGATAACACGGTATACCGTCTCAAGATGGCTTCAACTCGTACACAAGCGCGTCAAATTGTTGTTCATGGACATATACTTGTGAATGGCAAAAAGGTGTACTCACCATCCTACCAAGTGAAAACTGGTGATGTGATTACACTGGATGAACGTGTAGTGCAAAAAACTGCGTTTCTCGATCAAGTGGTTGAAAAGCGCATGAAAATGGGGATCAAGGTTCCTGATTGGCTCGAATTGAACAAGAAGGACCGCATTGGCCGCGTTTTGCGTGAGCCGGCTCGTGCAGACATTCAGATGCCTATCGAGGAGCATCTGATCGTTGAGTTCTACTCGAAGTAAGTTCTGAAGCAAGGTTGATTG
>JAGVMI010000127.1 GCA_020053845.1 Candidatus Babeliales bacterium | reverse complement strand
GTAGGCGTTCCGGATAAGGATATGAGCAACCCCCTTGATATCTTACTTACCCAGCTTGCCCTGCTTCCCGCTCAAAGTACGTTTGGACAGATCTCATTTGAAGGCACATTCAGCGATCTTGAAGCAAACTTTCTGCTCACGCAAAATCTTTCTAATGGCATGTTTATTGAAGCATTAATTCCCGTGCGCCGGCTAAAGGCACATGCGAACTGCTTTACCGATCTCTCACCGAGCGATGGCTCATGCCCGAGCAAAAACAATCCTATCTGGCAGGCATTTCTCACCTCATTTGATGCGATTCTTGCACGCTATGATCTCACACGCGAGCCCTATTCAAAAACGGGCCTGAGTGATGTTACGGTAGTGTTTGGTATCACCAAAAGTTATGAAAAAACTGACGTAATCGATTTTGTCGATACGACTATCCGCATCGGATTTGTGGCACCTTCTGCACCTCTACAAGATGAAACAAATATTTTCTCCGTGCCGCTTGGCAGCAACAAGCACTGGGGCGTGCCCATCGTATTTGATTTTGCTTTTGGCGCCTGCGAATGGGTGATTGTAGGGTTTCATTTTGATGCATTAGTATTTGCACCAAAAACGCGCGAAATCCGCGTGCAGACGTCCCCTGCGCAAAGCGGCATCATCAGACTAGCGCGCACTACTGCAAAAGTAAGCAAGGGCACATTATGGCGTGCAGGCGGCTTTGTACGCGCTGATCAGTTCTGCCGCGGCTTATCATGCACCGTAGGCTATTCCTTTGTTACGCAAAATAGTGATCGCCTCTGCCCATGCAATGTGAAATGCTTTCCGCCTTCTATAGTCAATACGAATGATATCCTCAAAAGCTGGAGTATGCATACTTTGCATGTGCTTGCAGATTATGAATTTGATTATTGCGATGAAGATAATGGCTTGCGCGTCGGACTATTTTACAACGTACAGCTAAGCGGCGCGCGCACTATCAACACTAATATGATTGGCGGCGTGCTCGGATTGAGTATGACTGTCGACTTTTAAAACAATAACGTAGCAGTAGAGCTTCTTTTGACGGGGAATATATGATGAGGCTTTTTTTAGGCGTGCTATGCACGCTCAGCTGTGCATCGCTTCATGGCTCAACTATTATTCGCGCTAATGATCCCGATTCCCCGTTTAGTTTTGTCACCCCCATCACGATCAAAGCATATGATCGGGAAAGCGGTATATTTTTCGTCGGCAGCAGTGTGGATACTGCTAACAATATCTCAAATGGTGCATATGCGCTTGCGCGCGCATGCAGGCCAGATCTGACCACCACCACCTACTTTACGCCGATGGCGCAGCAAGATCTTTTCAATGATAAAACGATTGAGTTTCTAGCAATTTCACACAGCCGCAATCCCTCTTCAATTGTGGTAACTGCAGTATCACAGGCAAGCTCCACTTTTGCAGCAACTACCGTAGGCGCACTTTCTCTTGATGCTTCAATAGCGGTTGAATCAAATGATCTCAACGACGCATCGGGAAGCTCGGGCACTGCGGGTATCATTGGCATTGCTGCTGCACCCGATCATGTATTTGCACTGGTACGCCCTTCAAGTGGCAATTTTGGCGAGGCTGATAGCGGCATTGCACTTATTGAAGTCGATCGTGATACGCAAGGCACGCTTACTTCTCTTATTATCAAAGATGCAACGACAGGCATTAATGGCAACCAAGCATTTCCTCTCAATGACATGTCAAGCGTACTGACCGGCGATGCGATGCAAATGGAAATGGTAACATTTGCATCTGGCCAAGAAAATAACAATCAAGTGTCCATCTTTTACGATGAAGAATTTGATCGCTTTTATCTGGGCGTGCGTATTGCAACCGCGGGAACTACGGGTACTGCGTATGCAAAAGCTGTAGTGGTAGGGCGATTAGATGATCCGAATGGCAATAGCATTGCGCTGCAAGAAATTGTAGCCAATAGCGCTATTGATTCCGCAACTAATCAGATTGCTGTAGGCCAAGAATCAATGATGGCTCCTCGTCACATCACTGTGCGCAGCATACGGGTTTTGCATGCATCAACTGGGCCAAGCTATCTTATTGTTAATGGCAATCATGGCATCCCTAATGACACAGGAAACGTCATTTTTGCGCTGCCATTGGTAAATGATCCGAGCAACCCACTCATACATGGCACACTTGCTGATAAAAATAGTGCGCTCGTGGACGGCGTTTTTGTAACACCTGCTACAGCACCTGGACAACTTGCCACGAGTACTGAAGATGCTGCACAGGTAGGCTCTGGCGCATTGCCTATGGAGGCAAGTGATACCATTTCTGATATTGATGCAGTAGGCGACACCGTATTTGTTTCGATCAGCAAAACACCTTCTACCACTAATAATAGTGGTATTTTCTACTCGCAAGCACTTTTTGATGCTGACGGAAAAGTTATTCGCTGGACTCCATGGCGACGCGCTACACCGTATAATGCATTCCCTGGCGTTACCCTACCAAACGGAGGCAAACATGATGGCGCAGTGCTTTTTTTCAGCATTGATGCAGTCACGGGTAGTGCATGGATCATTGAAGCCGACAGTAATCAAGTAGTCGGATATAATGCATGGAATGAAACATCTACCCCTGAAAGTTTACTCACGCGGCTTAATTCAGTACTTAGACGCGAAAGCATGTCGGTACTTTCCCTTGATCAATACACACGCGGCTTTGAAGATCAAAATCCATCGCGTGGCTATGGATATGCACTTTTTGGCGGCACAGGTGTTGTGGCTTTCGCTCTCACCAAAAAACCAGCAACACTCGTCAATGTAAGCCAAGTGCCACTTGATTACACTGATCCTGCAAACTTTTCATACACCGGCTTTCCCGGATGCCCACAAGTACTTGAATATTCGCGCCGTACTAGCGCACAAGGCGATGAAAACTACTTTTTTGCAGCGAGTGATTTAGGTTTTTTTGCATTCGCGCAACCAGGAGGAACAGGCTTTAACGCAAACACACTTACTACACTCAACACAGCACCTTTCACTACCGGATCATGGCAAGAGATTACGAGTATCCCTGGTACCATCATCGATATTAAAACATCGGGGCGAAAGCTGTATATTCTGACTCTTGAGCTCACGCAAGATCCGCAACGGCCGATCAAAAATACCGTGTACAGCGTAGCTTTTGCACCAACGCTAAGCGCCATGTTTGCTCCAGGTAACATAACTACGCTTGCACAAACAGGAGCTGGCGCATTTGCGGATGTAAGCCAATTCATGAGCATGCGCATTATCGCCACAGGCGATCCTACCACGAGCGCTGCGGCCACCAAAGAGCAGCTCGTACTTGCTACTAATCAAGGGCTTTTTATATCACATGCAGATCAAACAGCCGGTATGCAGGGCATCATCGATGCCACAAATCAAACCACTGCAAACTGGCAAATACTTATCAACACACAAGATACATTTTTCTTTGGGATTGGCGCACCTGACACGCCTGTGATGCATACAGTCTGGCCATTTACTGTTTCCGATCGCAAACAATGCAACACATTCGAGCAAGCAGTGCTGGAACAGTTAAGTGGCGGCGGCAACAGCACCGGAACAACAGCGCTCATTGGGCCATTCAACCCTGAGACATTCAATGCACGCAAACCAGGCAAACAGTTCGTAACATTTAACCCTATGATCTACTTTTGGTCTGATGGCGCACGACGATTCTTTATTTTGAGCAATCCCGCAATACCTTCGCAGGTCAATATGCTAGGCGTACTTCCGTTTGAAACGCTCGAGTGGAATGCAATGTCGGTACGCACGGTAACTGATCCGGGCGTTGGATTGCGCAACCGCTTCTTCTGGGTACGCTCATTAGGCGATACAGGCATGATCATGGCAGGAACAAATAAAGGTGTAATTGCGCTCACATAGTAGATGAGTGATGGTGCGAAGCTGCATCGACAAGCTTTTTGCGCGCATTTTGAAGCAGCGCATGTGCACACGAAAGCCGCTCCGATTCATCTGATGTGGCAGCGTTGCTACATAAATCTTCAAGCGCTGCAAGCATTTTTTCAAGATAGACGACATCATCAAAGTGCATCTGCGCAAGCTCTTGCTCAGCTAAATGTTCAAGGCACCATCCGAGATATGCAACATGACACAATGATGCATCAACCACCGCCGCGCGGTTGAAGCTGCCCATTACTTCGGGCGCTTGCACGAGGAAATCAAATTCTGCCCATGCCTTCAGACATGCATCAAATGATTTTTTAAGCCAGCTCCTCACCGATGATATTGCTTGCTGATACGCCTGCTCTTCAAAATCTGCAAGTATATGGTCGGTATACGTGTGCACGGGGGAGCTAAATAGTACCACCATTACCAAGACAGCGCGCCGCACATACTTACGTTTTGTGTGCACTCGTTGCTCATCCATACCGCCCCCTTGTTATTTTTTGCAAAGCGTTTTCTAATCTTCTTTACACTCTTATGCTCGCAAACCCTAATTCAGATTGTCAATTTAAAGAAGAATTGTGTTGATAAATCGCATTCTGCAGCAATAGTAAAAGATGTCAGAATAAGCAAAAGACGAGCGAGAAAACAAAAAGAAAGCCCCGAGAAATCGGGGCTTTTAATGAGGCAAATTTAAAATGGTAGATCATCTTCAAAGGGAGCTTGGTCCTGAAAATTGAGCTCTCCTGTTGATGGAGTGCCTTCACGAAGATCATCTTTTTTTGTCGCAGGCTTCTTAGCCTTTGCTTTGATCTTGTCAATTTGGCTGAGTAGATCACGCTCAAGTTCACTTTGAGGCCCAGGATTAATACCTGCAGCATCTGAAAGTGTTGCACCGCTACGACGCGTTGCCATCACCGGAGCATCTGACTCTTCAACATCTTCAGCTGTAGCAGAGCCGAGAAATACTACGCGATCTGCAACAATAGAATGCTTGCTGCGCGTTTGGCCATTTTGATCTTCCCATGAATCAAACTTCAAGCGGCCTTCGATAAGAACAGGACGGCCTTTTTGCAGATACTGCTTGCAGCTCTCTGCTTGCGCGCCCCACACATCTACATCGATGTAGCACACTTCTTGCACCATCGAACCCGTTTGACGATTCTTAAACTGGCGATTTGTAGCAAGGCCCAAGCGACATACATTCTGACCTGATGTCAATTGCTTAAAATCGGGATCACGGGTTAGATTACCCACTATTACAATGCGATTATATCCTGCCATCTTTGAAATCCTTTCCGGAACTTACCATAGCCATGTATATCATTATTTTTTGATGATATCACAAATTATACGCATCCAAAATTAAAGCATCACCTTATTGTTGCACGAGGAATGGGTAACGCTTGTACATGATATCAATGAGCCGTAATTTCTGACTTACTGAAAGTTGTGGCTGTGCAAGCTGATGTAAGTCTCGTGCAAATTCCCAGCGTTCAGGCTCTTTAATCACGCGCATCTCTTTGTAAAGACGTTCGATACTATACAAGAAGCGTCCCATATCTTCGCTGTATATTGTCACACTTGAATCATGCCCACTGTACAAATTAAGCACACGCGCAGCATCGGCGAGTGCTATACGTATGTGTGAGTAATCAATAACACGTGGTGTCATGAGATAACTTACCAAGCGATGCGAAGTAAGTCCAAGTGCTCCTGCCAACGCCATACCAATAATCAAGCTGCTCTGTTTGTTTACTTTTTGCGTTACATTCAAAGCTCTAATGTAATAAGGATAGGAAACCGCTACTGCAGATAAACCTATTTTCTGCAACCAGGTACCCCACTGCAGGTAGTGTATATCTTTTAAACTCTTCCATAACAAATCAGTAAGCCCATCTAAGTCGCCTTTAACAACGTTGTATAGCACGGTAGTTTGTTGATTCTGATCAATCTTACCATCCTCTACAAGGAAGTTCGTTACCTCTTGCACCTTAACGATTGCCATAATTTCCTCTTCAGTCCAGCTTGCTTTGAGCTCTTTTGCCTTAGTCGCAAGCTCGGCGGGAAGTTTGGTCAGATCGCCAGTGCCGGCTTTATCTTTCACGGGAACTATCACGTCCCACACTTGCAAAAGCTTATCTGCAGCCCACTCATATACTTCTTTACCTTTATTTTGTACGCGCCCTATATATGCTGCAGCCTTATCAGGATTTTGCACTACATAGGTACCTGTTACTATACCTGCTGTCACACATGCAGTGTATGCAAGCCAATTGCGCACAAGATAATGTGACCACATTACCGGCTGGGTGAGACGCGTGATGCGTTGAGTTTTAAAGCGCATTTTATACGCAAGTTGCTGAAATTGACCATACAAAGAAATATCAGTGCCACTTTGTTGATGCATCTTTTGAGGATTGAAAGCACATAGGTGATGTATCACCGTGGCAAAAGAATCAAGCCAATCAAAAGTTTCCTGAGCGCTCTGCTGCGAACCCAAAAACTCCTCAAGCTGTGAAGCAAACTTCCCGAAGAGAGTAAAATACTGGGCTTGCATATCGCGCACTATTCTAATGTTTTCTTCTATTTCAACGTTTTGTGGCTTGCGATGAAACCATTTAAGCGGAGATTTATGGAAGAAATAGCGCACCGTATGATGCCGCTGCTCAATCCAATAGTCCAGTATCTCCTGCAAGCGATCAAGTGCCTGCACAATCTCGCGCCGTGTAAGCTCAGCCATGGTAACTGACGCATGCACGAGCACACACGCAGTGGCACATTCTCGCAGCTCGGGATCTTTAAATTGCTGAATAATCTCATGCGCAAGCCCAAGAATTTCAGCCAGTTTTTCTGTTCCTACTCCCTTGCTGAGTACATTGCACAAGTCATGTAGTTTGCGATGATTACGCACATCATCCATCTCTTCTTTTTGTGCAAGTTGTGTCCACAAAGATGCAGTACACTCTGCTGCTTTCACGCCAAATGGCCGCGCTTGAGTTTTTACCTTATTTAAGTCGCTATCACGTGTGGCCTGTAAGCTACGCCCCTGCTCAAGCAACGAGAATGCTTCCCCTATTGTAGGAACCGCACGCGTAATACGAATTGGTTTTGCTGCATTGAGAGAAACAGCACAAAAAAGCATGCACAGTACAGTGCCGAGAGAATTTTTATACAGCATAACAGCAGGAACTCCTCGATTATGCTCAATCATATTCAAGCTTTAATAGAAATACTTTACCACAAATGCGCAATAAATAATCTTTTGATTAAACTATTTATGCACGCCAGAGTTCAAGAACGGGTACCATAAGAGCATACATTGCGCGTGGTCACGCTTAGCACCCATATCTTCGATGACGCCAAGTTTTTCAAGGTCGGTGATACATAAGTCAGCGCTTTGCCTATCGCAGCTATACACTAAAGATTTCAATGTATACATCGCATGCATACGGGTAGCATATGCTTCATAATAAGCATCACTGCCCATAGGATATTCCACGCACGCATCATAGTACTGCTTGAAAACAAGCGACATCTGGTGCGACGTAGTATCTCGAATAGCGTACGCATACGCTGCAGCCCCCACGGCCCCTGCGCCTCCTACTGTAGACCACCACGGCATGGCAGGCCCCATAGCAAGCATCATGTCTTTACTTGGCTTCATGCCACAATCAAGCTGCATTTTACACAGCACTCCATACTCACGTATCAAGCGAACAAACTCCGATGCGTGCAACACTTGCTTTCCGCATCGCTTGAACCACTTAAACAATGACTCCGATTCAGCCATCGGCTTACTCGAATCGCCCAAAAGATCAGTAATATCATCACGCATCATACGTTCACGTATAGCCTGCTTTTGAGCATTATCCAAAGGCCCGTACACTTCATCAAGATGTGCAACTGCACTATCAACAAAGCTTTTTTTACGCTCTTGGTATGCTTTAAGTGGTTCGCTATGATCGTCAAACCATGCTTTAGTCATCGCTTTGCCCGGCTCCACACACCCTGCCCTGAAATGTTTATGCGCATTAACATACGCATTGTGCAGAGCCTGCATGACTTTTTCTTGCTGAAGATATCCTATGCGTACCCCAATAATACTTGCAGCGGAAGAAATCAAGACTGCCGGCCAATAGCGCCCTACAAATGAAGGCGGCTCAACATAGCGATTGCTTGCGTCAGCATACATAATGCTTACCATAGCTGCATGCATATCCTGCGCAGACATTACACATAATGCATCTTCAGTAACATTGCTGCCAAACGATGCGCACGATTTGGCATGAGCTGTCATACGCTCAAGCAAGATCCCGAGCCTTATTCTGCATGTGCGTTGCATCTGCTTGAGTAGAGTAAGTTTGTTCTCGATATACTGCGCTTTGTTACGTGGCAAGCACCAATTGCGTACCGGCTGGCTTAACACATATACCACATACGCACTATCGCCTTGCGCATACCAATATGTCATCCATTCAGCAATCCGATCAAGCCGCTCAAGAAGCTTATTGACATAACACGCATAACGCGCACTATACAGCCTCACGCGATTAGCAAAGCGCATCTGGCCGCATAGCGGGATAAGCTCGCCACCATCTTGCGTTGCACAATACGTATGCAGCTGTTCAAGAATGCGTGCAGTAGTCAGTTCAAGCGACTGTACACTATGCTCATCATGACCGCTATTATCGTGCACGCGCATCAGATCATCAAGAAGCACGGCAACTTTTACCGAGCATTTGTGCTGCTGTGCAGCCTGCATAAAGCGATCTTTATGAGCATTAAAAAACGCCTGTGCTTTACTCACAAGCGTTTGCTGTATCGATACTATATTTTCGCAGCCACGCGCTGGGTGAAAAGTAAGACATCCCAGTAGAAGAAAAACTCTCGCCCAAATACCCATGAACATGTAGAATCCTGTAACACTACGGTGTGACATATCATGCGGTTTTTACAACATCGGCAATAAACCAGATTCTAGCTCTTGATATGCATTGCCTGAGTCATTTGCACCAACTCTCCTGTCAGCTGTTCCATGCGTTGAGCACATGCAAGCGCCTTCTGCCCTGTAATCTCTAACTGCTCTCGAGATGCACTATTGAGCCAGCCGCCCTCTGATTCTATGCAATTCTTAACGCACTCCATACACTGCTGTTGCGCATCGGCAAGTGCTTTCATAAGATTAGGCTGCTTATCCAAAACTTGAGTCATGTTCTCACAAGCTTGATCTCGCTGAGCCTGGGTAACTTTCTTTTTCTTTTTTTTAGTAACTACAATGGGCTCCTGCGCGCGCATCGATTGCATACCAGTTCCCAACATCATTACCAGAAACAATGTAATTTTATTCACTATGATCTCCTTGCACCTATGCCCAGCACCGTACGAAAGCCAATGGATGCATAATGCATCAATGATGCTGCTACAAGCACAAAAACTACCGCAAGCATGGTATAATACGTTTTGATCGGCACCCACGCAAAAAAATAACAGGCAAAAAGCCATACTATAAAAAGTATTTGCACTAATGTTGTTGTTTTACCCAGCCATGTAGGTCTAATTTCCAAATGGCCCTGCCACGCGAAAATTGCCACAGCACCACCCACAAGGAGCAGTTCTTTGCATAACACAAAAAGTACAAACCAATGCGGGATTGAAAAAAGCGGCGATTGCACAAAAGCTAAGGTAAAAAACACCGAAAGAATAAGCAGCTTATCGGCTATAGGGTCAAGACACGCACCCAAGAAAGTGCGTTCGTTGCGCAAGCGCGCGAGCGCGCCATCAACAGCATCCGTAGCCGCTGCAATAACAAACAACCAGAATGCCGCGCCCCAATGCTCATACACCATAGATACAACAATGCACGGTGTGAGTATAATACGCACAAAAGTAAAAAGCGTCGGTAATGTGATGCGCTTTTCACGCGCGGGAAGTTTCCTCAAGAGCGCGAAACTGAATCGTGCCATTTTTGCCATCCCTAGCTAATAAACCGCCTTTTAGTCTACGGCACTTGAGCAGTTAATCAACTGCGCTGCACAACTTCATGTACAATCACGCCACCGCCAAGGCACACATCACCATCATAGAGCACTGCAAATTGCCCTGCAGCAATTCCTTGATCACGCTCATGCAACACTATGTGCGCATCACCATTTTCACAAAAGGTAACACGCGCCTGATGCTTGTACGGACCGTGACGTAATTTAACTGCGTAATTTCCTGATGCAGGCTGCTCTCCATCGAGCCAGCGGCATGCAGAGATAGTAAGCTCATTGCGCCCTTTATCATTTTCATAGTAGTGGCGAGATACAAAAATAGTATTGTGCTGCGTATCTTTCGCTACTACATACCATGGCCCACCTGCCAAGCGAATTCCCTGGCGCTGCCCTATAGTATAAAACCAAAAGCCGTCATGTTCACTGAGCTTAGTGCCCGTTTCATACTCAATAATATCGCCCCTTTTGGTGCCCACATGGTGTGCAATGAAATCGCGAAACTTGAATTTACCCAAGAAGCAAATGCCCTGGCTATCTTTGCGATCTTTATTGGGCAAGTTAAACTCCGCAGCGAGGGCGCGCACTTGTTCTTTGGCCATATGCCCTATGGGAAACAACGCCCGTCTGATCTGCTCAGGAGCTAACTGGCACAGGAAATAGGTTTGATCTTTTATTGCATCAGGTGCAGTCAGCAGGTACGTACGCCCTTGTTCACGCTTAACTTGCGCATAGTGACCCGTTGCTACATAGTCAAAGCGATCTCCTATAAAGTCTAGGAAGGCGCCAAATTTAACCATCTTATTACAAAGCACATCGGGGTTGGGGGTGTACCCCGCTTTGACTGCCTCTATAGTGTAGGCAACTACACGTTCATGATACTCTCGCTGGAGCGGCACGATCTCCAAAGGCACGGTAAGCTGATCACACACAGCTCTTACATAGGACAAATCTTCCTCCCATGGGCATTCGCCCAACAAGGAAAGCTCATCATTAAGCCATATTTTCAGGTAAAAGGCCGTGACATCGTACCCCTGTGC
>JAGVMI010000007.1 GCA_020053845.1 Candidatus Babeliales bacterium | reverse complement strand
CCTGAGCGCGTAAGAGAATATATTGCTATAGCCTCATGGCTACTCGTTTTGATGCTTGTGCTCTACTTGAGCACTCAAGACATCGCGCGCATGGTACACGTACCACTTGAATACATTAAACAAGCATTTGGCTGGGCAAAATAAACAAATAAGAAGATCACAAAAAAAGAGGCGGAATTAATTCCGCCTCTTTTTTACTTTTATAAGCTTGTCTTAGAGAGCAAGTGTTTTTGGCGCGTGAGCCTTATGGGGATGCTGGTTACCAGCATATACCTTCAACTTTTTAATGAGTTGACGGCTCAGCCTATTTTTAGGGAGCATGCCCTGTACTGCGTGCTCAATCAAGAACTCCGGCTGTTTTGCTCTCACTTCTTGTGCTGTACGCACCTTGAAGCCACCTATCCAGCCTGTGTAACGTGTATACTCTTTATCCGTCCACTTGTCGCCCGTCAAATCAACCTTTTCGGCATTAATGACTATTACATAGTCGCCACAATCAGTATGAGGAGCGTAGCAAGCTTTGTGTTTGCCTCTCAAAACGTCGGCTATTTTCGTAGCAAGGCGTCCAAGAACGAGGCCCTGTGCATCGACAACAAGCCACTGAGGAGCTCTGTCTTCTTTACGCAAATAGAAAATTTTGTTCATATCCATGGATAGCCTTTAGCTGAACCTTTTGGTGACGTAGAATAGCGAGTAACTCTTTGTTAGAGTAAAGAAAAAAGTCTAGATGGTCAAATTAAACGTTTTTCAGTGCTCTGTTTCATCATGCTCCATACCGCAGGCGTCATTCTCGCTGTCACAGCCAGAAGCTCCTGATGAAGCCATAAATTCTTCAACTTCTTCTATAGATTTAGGAAGTTTTTCACTGAGACATACTGCTCCACCTTTTACTATCCAGTAATTGTCCTCAATACGAATCCCCGTTCTTTTATGTGGCATATACAAGCCCGGCTCTATGGTAATCACATCGCCTTCCATAAGCGGCTCTTCATAGCTGCCCACATCATGCACATCAAGGCCAAGGTAGTGCCCTATCGAATGTACAAAGTATTCTTCAAAACCATGCTTAGCAAAAAACTTACGTGCAAGATGGTTTAATGATTGATCGGGATACTTACTATTTGAAAGCCACATACCAGGAGCCGCAATGCTTTCTATATATTCTTGCGCTTCGAGGACAATGGTATACAATTCGCGTTGCTTGTTATCAAATGTACGCGACACAGGGTAAGTACGCGTTAAATCACCACAGTAATAATCAAGCTCAGCACCAATATCCACAACTACCAAATCGCCGTTCTTGAGCACTTCATTCTTGCTCGGGGTGTAGTGAAGTATCGTAGCATTAAGTCCTGTCGCTACGATGCTTGGAAACGCTGGCGTTGCACCAGAGCCAATCATGGCGTATTCAGCTACCGCTTGAATTTCTTTTTCTGAGTAATCTTGAGCTATATAACGCGCAGCCCATTCATGAGATTCAATAGTAATATCAACAGCTTCATACAATCGCGCAATTTCTTGTGAGCTCTTGCACCTGCGCATCTGGGCAACTAGCGGCGATATATCAACGATACTTGCTGCAAGCTGTGGTATCCATCCACACAGACGCTCCAAAAGAAGCCGCTGCTCAATGTAATGACTACCAGTTTTTGGATACAACGTAAATACTGCGCCCCCGCGCTGCACAGTGTTTTTTATCGCCTCAAGAAGTACGGCATATTGGCTTTGCGTGAATAAAGGAGAAAATTGGTATCCCTGACATACCTCTCCAAGAACATGTAACTCATCAAATCCAAGCATTGAGCGCGTTGATGCATCTGACAATTCCGGTGGCATCGATACCCATTGAGCCCTATTACCTGCATAGTGCGGCATGTATACCTGTGTTGCGCCATCAAGATTGATAGTCATCGCAAGCCCCGGCTCAGTAAGCCCGCTCAGGTAGTAAAAACTACTTTCTTGCCTGAATGCAATGCGTTCTTGCTCAAACCCTGCGAAAAAAATCACTACGCCCGATTGTTCGGGGTATTGCTCTTTAATGCGCGCAACAAGATTTGCGCGCCTCTGCTGAAAATCTAGAGATTCTTTAATTGAAAGATCATGAAACATAATGCTCTTCTTCCTAAAATGGCTTTCTTTCTGAAAGCGCCTTAAAGACGGTAAGCCTGTCCATATGTTCTAGTGATGAGCCAACAGGTAAACCTCGCGCGAGGCATGATACTTTAACTGAAGCTGCGCGCAACCTGCCTGCAATAAATGCCGCAGTAGCTTCGCCCTCAGGCGTTTGATTAGTTGCAAGAATAAGCTCGTCAACACCGCCACGCATAACTCTTTCTATAAGCTGTTGAATGTGCAAATCTTCTGGACCTACACCTTCAAGCGGACATATAGCCCCGCCCAACACATGGTACACACCTGTGTAACCCGCTGTTTTTTCTATAGCCATAACATCTTGCCAGGTTTCAACAATGCAGATCACCGCTTGATTTCTGCGTGAACAATTGCAAAAAAGGCATACGCCCTCTCGCTCTTTCCAGCACATGCACGTCGGGCATAGCATAAGATTTGTTTTGGCACTCAATACGATTGCACAAAAACGCTCAAGTTTTTCTTGATCCATCACAAGAAAATAGTCTGCTACACGATATAAGTTCTTGGATGCAAGATAAGGAACCTGTGAAAGCGCCTTGAGCAAGTGCGCCATTGAAGGTAGTTCATTCGCCATACTCTCACTTTCTAGCTCGCAAGTTTGAAGCGCTTTACCAACCAAGACTGCACCACGCCCAAAAGAACGTTAACGCTCAAATAAAGGGCTATGCCGGCAGACATATTTGCAGCAAATACTCCAAAAATTAACGCTACTATCAATCCTGATACACGTTGCTTGGTATCAGATTGCACCAAAGCATGCATCACAAGCGCCACTGCAACCATCAGCGGCAAAATATAGTAAGGATCTCTTGATGACAAATCTGGGATCCATGCCATAGGGGCCTTGTAGAGTTCATAGGATCCCGAAATAACCTTACTCAACGCAAAGAATACAACTCCCTGCAGAAGCATTGGAAGGCAGCTGCCAAGTCCTGGCATACCATATTTCTTAATAAGCTCAGCTTTTTCACGGGTAAGCGTTTGAGAGTCATTCTTGTGCTTAGCTTCTAGGTACGCAATTTTCTTTTGCATTTCCATGCGCAGCTTCATATCAGCTTCGCTGCGATAGGTAAACGGCAACAGTAGTAACTTGAGAATTGCTGTAAGCACAATAATTGCGAGGCCATAACTGTGCAAATATGTATACAAAAAGTTAAGTATTGCCAGGAAAAACTTGGAAAGGAGAGAAAATATGGCCCACTGATCGAAAACCTTCTCAAGACGAGGATCAACTTGCACCATTGAGCTTGTTTCTTTGGGGCCAAAATAGAACGACAATCGCCATGAGTGGTTTTCTTGGACCTCTGCCGACTCAAGCACTGCCGACACACCTATCTTTCCGTCAAAACGAAAATAAGCGCGTTGTGCAAAGTTATCTGCATCACCCACCATGGCATGCACGAAATAACGGTCATCTGTACCAAACAGTGCTGGCCTAAGCCACCCCTGCTGTCCGTTAAGCTTTGCGTACGCAATTTTTTCAAAATCATTTTTATTGTCAATAACTACTGCTGCTACATTACTTACTGGATCGGTAAGAGAGTAAGTATTATTTTCTACAGGAGGCATTGGAGCGGGGAAGAATACACGTAGCGCTGTAGGCTTTATACCCGGCTCAAGATTAATATGTAGATCAACTTTATGCTCGTCTTTATACACATTAAACGTCTTGGTAAGCGTCCCCATCTGGCCAGTCGCCCTGTACACAAGCTCAACGGTACTACCACGATCTTGCTGAGAAACTAATTTATAAAAATAAGGCGTCTGCTCGTCACAGGCAAGCAACAATCCCTTTGACTCTCTGCCTTGCAGACTAAAGTCAAAAACTGGATACACACGCTCAACCCCATCAACAAAACGTCTTACACTCAGCGCATCAAAAGCCGCCCCTTCTGTGGAAAAGTCAATAATTCCCCATGAAGTCTCCACGCGTGTTTTGGTCACAGCCTCAGCGCTTGTTTGGTCGCTAAAGTCTATTTCCGTATCAATCGGCTTGTACTGCAAGCCTCCCTTAGTTGGGGCAACAAAACTTTGAACCGATGCGCTCTCAGCTGCATCTACATGCTCACTTTTACCCGGGAAGAAGTAGCGAATACTAAGCACAACTGACATCACCAGTGCTAAGTTAAGCAAAAAACGTTTTACATCAATTTGTGTAAGAAACTTCATAGTGCAATCCCGGATAGGCATTTATGAGCTGGCTTTTTGAGTGGCATAGACGCTTTGATATTACCAGAGAAAGCGCATCTCGGCTAGCAACAAGTACCTCAAATGGTGGCATTTTACTTTCACTTTTGCTTGCGCTATAAAAACAGTAGGGAGAGTCAAAAGCTACAGACCGTACCCCCCAAGAAAGGAAGCACTAATGAAGATGCAAAAGCGAAAATTTCGCATAGGAGAGCTTGCTCGCCAATTGCAAGTTGAACGTTTTGTCATCCGCTTCTGGGAAAAAGAATTTTGCGTCAAAACCAATCGATCCCGCGGAGGACAGCGATTCTACGATGAAGACGACCTCAGGCTTTTCAGTCGCATCAAGGAGCTACTTTATTTCAAAGGATTCACTATTGCAGGCGCTAAAAAACAGCTGCTCACGCAGGCTAAGGCACAGCCGGAGACACGTATTATAGCCTCTCAGCGTACTACCATCACACAAAAGGAAGCTCCTACAAAACCTGATGCATCCGTAGATAAAACCATCAAAAATCTACGCGATGAAAATGCTCGCCTTTCACAACAAATCGTTGATTTACAAAAGCATTTACTTAAGCTGCGCGAGCTCCTATAGGGCGGTTCCAACGATTACGTTGTCAAAAGGGCCTTCTTTCAGTATGGTGCACTACATTAAACGGCCATATTACCTCTGACACCTTTTGGAAACTACATGTATAGAAAGCAGGCCCATATTCATTTTGTAGGCATAGGCGGTATTGGTATGAGCGGTATCGCCACAATTCTTCGCTCACAAGGCTATACAGTTTCGGGCTGCGACATTGACTTGGAACAAAAAAGCATACTAAATCTCATCGCTTTGGGATGCCATATTTTTCATGGCAATAACACACCCTCTTGCCTTACATCAGCCGACGTAGTCGTCTACTCATCAGCAATACAATCAGCATATCCTGAACTCATTCGCGCACGGCAGTTGGGTGTGCCCACCATACCACGCGCTGTCATGCTCGCCGAACTTATGCGCACCAAGTTCAGCGTAGCTATAAGCGGATCACATGGAAAAACAACTACCACTTCTCTTATTAGTCACATACTTATCGAACTTGGTTATGACCCCACTGTCATCATCGGCGGACATTTAAAAAATCTATCTTCCAACGCGCGCCTTGGAAAAGGCGAATTTCTTATTGCTGAAGCTGATGAGAGCGATCGCTCATTGCTGCGTTTGCGTCCTACATTTGCTGTGGTCACCAACATCAGCTTTGAACATGTTGAAACGTACAAAGATCTCGACGATGTGAAAGAAACTTTTGGCAAATTTCTTGAAAGTTTACCCTTTTATGGCAAAGCGTTCGTATGCTCTGATGATGCCAATATACAATCCTTGCTTCCGCTTGCGTACGTAAAAGCAGTTACTTACGGCCTCAACACACAAGCTGACATACAAGCAAAAAACATCGTACTCAAGCCCTCACACGTGTTATGTGATGTGTATGGCGCAAAAGGTACACAGCTCTTAGGACAAGTAACACTACACATGGCTGGGCAGCATAACATACTCAATTGCCTAGCAGCGATCGCATTCTGCATAGATCTGGATATTCCCTTTGATCACATTACTCAGGCAATAGCTTCTTTCAGAGGTGTAGAGCGGCGCTTTTCTTATCATGGAACCTACCAAGGGGCAGAGATATTTGATGACTACGGACATCATCCCCATGAGCTTTTTTGTACATTTCAAGCAGCCCGCATACGGGCTCGCAATAAGTTGGTAGTCGTGTTTCAGCCCCACCGCTACACACGCACCCAAGGCCTGTGGAAGGAGTTCTTAGAAACATTCAAGAAAAGTCCCCTCGACGCGCTCATAATTACGGATATCTATGCTGCAGGTGAAACTCCTATTGCACATGTATCAAGCCACGCTCTGTATCAAGATTTGCAAAGCCTCGGGCTACCGTACCCTATCTTTTATGCGCCCTACGAGCCTCAGTTTGATAGCATTCGCTTAGCGCTTAATGCGATTGCAGGTAAAAACGACCTTATTTTGGCCCAAGGCGCAGGCAAAATACATCAATTGGCTTATCTTCTGGCCTCAAAAATAACGATTTAAGGCCTCAAAACCATTGAGTTTTGCCACCCCTAATAGGTAAAATTAGAGTGTATAGAGCCATTATCAGGGGTTTTATACCATCACCTGTAATCTATAACGTGAAAAAAGGGGAGTCGTATGAAGCTCACTATAAAAAAAGCCACTGTGTTGGCTATTCTGCTTGGCTGCGCGCACCAAACCACAATTACTCGCAATAGAACAGCAAGAGGCGCATTCGGCGGTGCTGCAACAGGCGCACTCGTTGGTGGACTTGCAGGAGGCGGCAGAGGCGCAGGTATTGGTGCCGGTGTTGGACTTGTGACGGGAGCCATGATCGGCGCATCAGCAGACGCAAACGCTGATGATTCGACTACCGTGTACGTTATCAGAGATCGTAATGATGTAGATAATGACTACTACATCGTAGAAGATGGCGAAGATGTGCCCTATGAAGAAGTAGTGTATGAAGAAGAGCCAATAGCTCCTCGTCAGCAAAAAAGAAGTGCACAATCATCAAATCAGCAAGCAAGAGCACGTTCAAAACCATCCCGCGCACGTAGCCAGCAATAACCTATAGAACAGCTTAGCCTAAAAACTCATAGCCACGCCGGAACATGATTTCCCGCGTGGCTCTTTTTTATGCACACAACCATTTGCAGCAGACATGACGTTCGCTATACTGGCATCACGCTTTATCACAAAAGGAGCCCGTTATGAACGTTCGCTATTTCTTTTCATTAAGCTTTATCCTGTGCATTTTTCAGGTAGGCAGCATTTGTGCAGATGCATGCTCCAATCTTGATTTTATCCGCCGCTATAATGGCGCGCAGGGCAAGATCATGCAGGAACCTGTATATTTTAGAAAAAATAGAAAAAGATGTAGCCGCCGCAAAAAGGATTCATGCAATCGTGTAGTTGCTCAACAAAATAATGCGCCTGCGGTTGAGGACGCTATGTGTATTACACAGGCCCAACAGCCATCAGATAGTAGCGTTATTAAATTCTGATTGGTACATAATCGAAAGACATGTACCCTGCTCGCTCGCTCGCACAGAAACAATACAACATCGCGATGGACGCCTAAATACAAAGCATACATCATCACGGCCTTTAAAATCAGCATCAAGCTCCCAGCCTAGAAACTCCATATGTTGGCGATAAAAATCGACGAGCTGGATTACACTTGAACTGCTTGTATAGTGTGCAACAATACTCAGACGCTCATTAGTAAAAGCTTGCCATGAGTGATTAGCATCATACACACCCTGAAGCGGACGCGGGACATCCGGGATATCCACATCGCCTTCAGCTAAAGTATTATCATCAAGCGGTGCAATTACAACCTCATCAACTGCCACAATAGGCTTGCTTGTTGAATGATTTGCAGAGCGTACAGGCTTGCGCGAGCATGAAGTTATACTTATACAGAAAAAAAATAGCCCTATACAGCCTGCGTAGTGCCGCAATATGCGCGCACTACGTCGTATAGCTGCACACATAATGCTATCAATTACGCTTCTTTTTGAGCTACTGATTCAGCTTTCTGCGCTGACTGCCCACGGGAGGTAACTTTTTCTTTTAAGCGCGCTGATTTGCCAAGACGATGGCGAATATAGTACAACTTAGCACGGCGAACCAAGCCTCTCCTCACCACAGTAATCTTTTCGATCAATGGGGAGTGGTAAGGTAAAATACGCTCAACAGCTACGCCCTGCGCACCTATTTTACGTACGGTAAATGTTGATGATGCACCGTTGTGATGAATAGCAATAACATCACCTTCAAAGAGCTGGATACGCTCTTTTTCGCCTTCTTTGATGCGCTGAGAAACTGATACAGTGTCGCCCACAGCGAATGCTGCAAGTTGACGCGTTGCTACGCCAAGTTCGCGTATTGTTTCTTTTGTATAGCGTTGGGCT
>JAGVMI010000086.1 GCA_020053845.1 Candidatus Babeliales bacterium | reverse complement strand
TCATCCACTACCACCACGAAATTGTACATCGGCCTGCCATCAGAACGCGCAATGATAAAATCATCAAACTGTTCCATGGGGAAGGTAACGTTACCACGAATAACATCGTTAAACGTAATCTCGGCACGATCAAGCGGCAATGCAAAGCGCACTACATATGATCCTGTGGGATTATCAGTACGTGTACGGCAGTAGCGATCGTATGAAATGAATACTTCATCAGTACCCGCCACACCCTTATTACAACGCGCGATGATTTCATCTTGCGTGCAATAGCAGCGGTATGCTCTGCCTTTGGCAATGAGCTCATCGATAACCGCTCGGTGTTCTGGCTCACGTGAAGATTGAATAACTACAGGTTCATCAGATTCAAGGCCAGCCCATGTTAAACATGAAAAAATTGAGGCGGTGTACTCAGGCTTTGAGCGTTCGGTATCAGTGTCTTCCACACGCACCAGAAACACGCCCTTATGATGACGGGCAAAAAGCCAGTTGAATATCGCAGTGCGTAAACTACCAATATGAAGATGCCCCGTTGGTGACGGAGCAAATCTTACACGCACTGCTGCTGATGATGTACTCATAGTTCGCTGTCTACCTTAAGAAATTTGTGTGAGGCGATCCTCTACGAGCTGCACCCATGCTGATGGAGCAACTTGTTCTTGGCGCTGCATAGCCATCAATTCTTGCCATGCACCCTGTGCGGCATCAAGATGGTCGTGCGCCCACTCATACTCGCCCAAATAGTAGAGCGCAACATCGCGCTGCTTATTATTAGTATCTTTTGCAAGTGCAGCCAGACGCGCAAGCCCTTGTTTTTGGATTGCTTCGTTTGCACAATCCATCATAATCAATGCTTGTTTTGTTCTGAGCATAGGCAAGAGAGGATCTTGCGCATGCGTTTTTACAAGCGCTTTATCAAGAAGCGTTACCGCTTCCTCTTTACGCCCATCACGTGCAGTAAGATCTGCTTGTGCTGCAATAAAATACGGTGATAAGTAAGATGATGCATTTTGCTCAGCAACTACTTTCATGCCAAGCAGTGCCTGCGTACGCTCATCTGCGCTACCATGCAATGCTTGATAGTAGGTTTTCATAAATGCAGCAAAAGCATACTGTGCTTGCTCTTCTCGATGGGAAACGTACCAGCGATATCCCATGTACCCTGCACCCATACCCGCAAACGCAGTAAGTGCAATAAGCGCAAACTTACCATAGCGCATGGCTCGTGACGATCCAGTTGCCACTTCATGATACAAGCCTTCTACGGCATCCCTGAGTACCGTTACAATTCCTGATTGATGCAGCGCCATGATTCATACTCCGTGCATTGATCACTTTTATGAAAATATAGTGGTACAGTAGTGCAAACTACCATAAGTGCATGAAAATAGAAAGCGGCAGGTCTACTCCCTGCCGCCTCTTATACAAAGCTTAAAAGTGCTCGCCTACTCTTGGTCGGCTGCTGGAGCTTGCTCTTTCTGAGCCGCTTGCTTCGCTTGGCGCACCTGTGCACGCTTTACGCTACGGTCGTTCTTCACGTCCATAACTTTAGCACCCTTATAAAAACCACATGAGCGGCATGCTGAATGAGGCATCAAAGGGGTCTTACAATTCTGGCATGAGGTTAGCGCTTTAACCTGGATACCCTTATTTGCAAATCTTTTATCGCGACGCGTACGAGAACGCTTACGTTTTGGTACTGGCATAGCTCGTCCTTGGAATCAACAGCCTGCATACAGCCATGTATGCCCGGCACAAAGAATTTTTAACCTAAGCTTGATAAGCTCGATACACTGAAGTTAATGGTACGATATTTTAATTAAAAACGCAAAAAAGGGGCATAAATGCCCCCTTACTGCCTAAACTTTAGCTTGTAGCTCATCTGTCCACAGAGTCCCAAAGCTCTATAAAGCCTATCCGCTCAAGGATTCTGCTGGCTGGAATACTAGTTCCACATGCCTTCTTCAAATTCTTTTTCTATTTCCGCTGCTGTTTTTGAAGGCTGTTGCGGTTGCTTATCTGGACGAGGCAGCTCTTTTGGATGCCCGCCGCGCCACCAATCTTTCAGCTTACCCACTGCATCTCCCGCAGCATCCACTACACCATACCCACCGCCTTGTTGGGCTGTTGGCACGTGAGCTTGTGCTGGCTGTAGCAAGAATAAAATAGCAAGCTGAGCATCTTTACGCGCAAGTACTGCCTGTACTGCAGTAGCTAAATCAGCGATATCTGGAACAAAAAGCAATGATCTATCTGCATACCACCTGGCAGGAATAGCATTGGCAGCTTGCTGAAACTCTGCTTGGGAAATAGCTGTCACCACGAGCAGAAAAGCCTCGGCTTCGCTCAAGATTCTATCCATTCTAAAGCGATCTTCTCGGGCATTAACTATCGCACGCGCAAACTGACATACAATAGAGAGGCCCATCAAGAGCTTGGGCTGCGCGCATAAGCCTTGAGATATCGCCTGCGCGGAACTCACTAATTGTTGCATATCTCCCGGACGCATGAGCTGATTCTTCGGGCGATTATTCACTGCTTGGCGCACATCTCTTAAAAGCATCTGGAAATAGGCATTTGAGGTAAGCTCTTTAAAAGCCGCCTGAGCTTGCGGAGTAAAGCGATATATATCGAAACTGTTAGCCTCAAGCAACCCACTACTCAACCCAATAGTTAAGGCTATTGCCCCAACCTTGCCCAGCCATGATATCTGCATACACTTCATGCCCCGCCCCTTTTTATCTGAAAACTTCCCTGTGATTGTAGGCATACGCCCATCTACCATCCTAGCAGCTATATTTTCAGACTGTCAATCGATCAAGGAGTGGCAAGAAACTAAAGCAAGCACCAATAAAGCAAAAAAAAGCGGCGCCTTATAGGGCGCCGCCTGTGTGTTATATTACGAGGGCTTAATTATTGTGCTCGATCTCCAACACGCGATAGCCTGTCGCATACTGAGCAAGCATATGTTGTTGATCCTGCATGAGTAATTCCAAAGACTTGCGCACAATATTTTGCCACACTGGGTGCTGAAGAAATATATAATCAAAGTATAATAAATTGTGTTTTATAACCATTGATGAATGATAGAAGGGCCTGAAGTACCCATATCCATCTATGTAGTCAAAAGGGCTTTGCTCTTTTTCATCATAGCTTATGTTATCAAGGGTATAAAGTATATGATTAAAATTCCTTTGATACATAATCTTAG
>JAGVMI010000027.1 GCA_020053845.1 Candidatus Babeliales bacterium | reverse complement strand
TGCACGACGCATACGCCTCATTCCTTTACCCCTATCCCGATCATATGCTGCATGGTATGCAAAGTTTTTTTTCATGCTATGTCTTGTACGCTCGTTTTTTATTGCACTATGTACATTGCGGCAAACACGTCCCGATAAAATAATCACCACGGGTGGAATGATAGCATTACCCGTAGTACTTGCAGGTTATTGGCTTGGCATAGAACGAGAGCTTTTTGAGCTCAATGCAGTACCAGGCAAAGCTATCGCACTCTTAAGCCGGTGGGCAACACGTGTTATGGTTTGCTTTCCTCAAGCAGCGCATGCATTCACACAAGTCCCGGTAAGCGTAGTGCCTTACCCCATACGCTTTACATCAACCAAAAATACACCCACGTCTCATGCGCATTCACCCTGCGCACAAAAGAAAACAATCCTCATACTGGGCGGATCCCAAGGATCCCTTTGGCTTAACAATGCTATCAGATCATGGATTAAACAGACTAAAATTAAGTCTGAAATAGCATGCATTCATCAATGCGGCACTGATGTTGCCTCACTGCAAGCGTTATACCATGCATATGGCATTCCTGCACATGTATTCACTTATGAAGATAATCTTTTGCCATACTATCAAGCAGCGGATCTGATTGTATGCAGAGCAGGAGCTGGTACATTATTTGAAGCGGTTCACTTCAAGAAAAAAATTATCGTAGTTCCCTTGGAAACTGATTATACCGATCATCAAAAAGATAATGCCGTTGCGCTTGCGCACATGTATCCAACCCTGATCACGATACTGCGGCAAAAAGAATGCATGGCTCAAGCGACACTTTTTGGGCGCACCCTTGAGCAACTACTGGCAAAGCTCTCTGCGCGCTGTGCCCAGTCTCCTGAATCACACAAGAATGGTAACTGCGTGCGGATCTCGTAAGTTTTGGACGGTTTGTCCCGTAAATTGGTTGATACATACACGCGTCAGTGATGCATCAAAAAGAAACTCACGTTTTTTTACGGCAATCTTCTGCTGCATACGCAGCCACGCAGGAAATGCAGCACGCACTGATACTAAAGAATTGCCGAGCGATCTATTATCATCACAGCCTACATACAACGCTGTGGTATATTCTGGCGTAGCACCCGCAAACCAACAGGTGCGCGCATCGTTTGTTGTGCCCGTTTTGCCAATTGCTTGGCACGTAATCCAATCACGCGGGAAAAGTGCGCGATGCACACGCTCCATGCCAAGGGTTAATGCATGCGCTACCATGCTTGCATGATGCGTAGCAAGCACACGCTCACGCAATGGCTTCGCTTTATAAAGCGTTTTACCCCACGCATCTTTTACTGAACGAATCATGAATGGCTCAACATATACCCCTTGATTTGCAAACACATTGAACATTCCTCCCACTTCCATTACTGATGCATCAATACATCCGAGTGCAAGCGAGGGATATGTATGAAATGGGCCGCTAATATGGCAGCGCTTTGCAAGATCTACTACTGCTTGCGCACCTGTTTTGAGCATTGTTTTAATTGCTACAATGTTATTTGAATGCGACATAGCATAGGCAAGCGTTACAGGACCTACAAACTTTTTGTTAACGTTGTTTGGCCGCCATACGCCATGCAACTGCGCAATTTCAAGCGGTTCATCCACTTCAACATCTGCAAAACTGGCACCACGCTCAACTGCAGCAGCATACACAAGGGGCTTAAATACCGAACCCATTTGCCTGCGCGCGTGCACACGATTAAAGGGCGAGCAGGAAAAATCAATACCTCCTACAAGTGCTTTTATGTGTCCTGAAGATGATTCAATAGAAACAAGCGCGCCATCTAAGGGCATACCCGTACTTTGCGCAAGTGCTGCACATTGCTCACGCAAGGCTACTTGTGCACATTCTTGGGCATAACGATTAAGCGTAGTATGCACCACTAAACCACCGCCATATACACGTTCTTTGCCAAAATGATCTTCTAAAAATCGGCGCAGTGTTTCGCGCATATGGGGTGCGCAACACTGCGCATCCTGATTAATAAGCGTACATGGCTCTGCAAGCGCTTCTTGATACTGTGCCTCGCTCAAAAACTCTTGCTCAAACATTAAGCGCAGTACAAGATCGCGTCTTTTTTTGCACGCTTCATAACACATAAGCGGACAATAGCGTGCAGGAGAACGCACAATTGCTGCTATTGTTGCCGCTTGAGCAGGCGTTACCTGCGCAATATCTTTATTCCAAAAGCGCATGCTCGCTGCTTGAATGCCATAAATGCCCGCACCCAAATAGACGTGATTGAGGTATGCCTCAAGAATATGTTCTTTACTCAGTTGCCGCTCAAGAATAAGTGCATACCACTGTTCAATAATTTTACGCGCTACCGTTTTTTTGCAATCAAGCATAGTCAGGCGCACAAGCTGCTGCGTGATAGTACTTGCCCCCTGCTTATATTTCATGTGGTACAGATTAATAAAGAAAGAACGGATAATGCCTTTTACCGAAAGTCCATGATGTTCAAAGAAATCACGATCTTCAGTAGCTATGAAGGCATCGATAACATGTTGCGGTACATGCGCATACGCAATTGGTCTGCGG
>JAGVMI010000058.1 GCA_020053845.1 Candidatus Babeliales bacterium | reverse complement strand
TTTGGCACAGCGGCTTTGCTTGTGCGAGCTGCTTGTTTCGCTGGCGTATAAGATTTTTTCTTGCTGTTTTGCGGACGTAAAGGAGAAAGGAGTGTGTCTTTAATACCTTTTAAAAGTGATGTTGGCCAATTGCTGTGTGTTGCACATGGCGCCATTAAAAGAGCCGCAAGCAACGTTGTTTTGAGTGTGTGCATAGAGATCATGATGCAAGGATCCTTCGTGATAAAGGTAGGCCTGTAAGTCGGCATCACTATACCGGTCAGACGAGATCTGTCAAGCAACGAGCCCGCTTTGACAAGTGCATACTCGCGGGCAATACTAATAAGTGAAGCAGCTTGTAATACGCCCTTAATAATTCTATATGAAATTATTAAGGGGCCAAAATGTGACGAATGGGGGGTTGGAATGCCATCTCGTCTTATCAAAAGCTTATCACTAGGCCTGGCCGCGGGTATTGCCCTCTTTTTCTGGCAGGAAAAGAGGAAGATCGCTCCTGTGCAAAAAAAGCCGCATGTGACGGTCACGGTGTTTGTGCACGGTTCGCTTTTGAGCGGTCTGGCATTGCTCAATCCGCGCAGTGTGTGGGATGATCAGCTGGAAGACACAGCGTATTTTGAAGTAGTATCTCGTGCGCGCAAGCATCGTCTCTTGCGCCAAGATCAAATTTTGCTTGATGAAGATTTGCATGAAATTCCTCAGACCATGATTGATGCAGTAATGAATGGAACTATTGCAGTGCATGATGCGCAGTACGCAGCGTATGTACTTGCGGCAGCGTATGATACGTGTGCGACACATGTGGCAAATACGCATGACAGAAAATATTTTGCATTCGGCCATCTTGGACTATTAAGTCAAAAGTATCGTAAGCAAGCAGCCGCTATGCTCTATTCACGTCTTTGTGCTGTCAAAAGTGCCATGTCGGTACACTATGATCGCGTTGAAATGATTGTTATTGCGCATAGTCATGGCGGCAATATTGCGCTTAATTTGGCACATCATGAAGATGAGCTGTGCAATGGCCTGGGAGTTGATGCGCTTGTTATGCTCGGTACGCCTATTCAACATGAAACAGCGCGTTATGTATCGCATCCTATGTTTGGCATGGTGCTCAATTGCTTTTCAGCAGGAGATATTGTGCAACGAGTAGATTTCATGTCTACTGCGCATCGCAAGAGCCACCAATCACTTCTCGAGCAATCACTGGTTTCTCTGCACAAAGATGAAGCCCGCTTTTTTGATGTGCAGCTCATGGTCAATGGAGTTGATAGTGTTGTGGATCATGCAAACATGTGGATGATTGGCAGATCGCATCCGTTTTGCACAGCACTTGATCCATTACCTTTTGTAGTATTTATTCCCTATGTGCTCAGTCTTATTGAACACATGCCGCTTTCTGTTCGTCATCTTGCAGTCAATATGTGCTACACGGCATCAACATGTTCGCTTGAATGTCGTGCAATTACTCATGAGCATGCAACAACTTTTACGCCTAATATGGCACTTCTTAAAAATATGCGCGATATGGTAACACGATATTGGAAGCCTGAGGACACAAGCAGGCGCGCCGCATTCAGCTACAAAGAAGCACGAGTTATGTACGATGCATTTGTGCAGCTTCGTGCCGCTGATAAAGAGGCGCAAGCAAGTTAGCGTACCTTCTCGCCTTCCAAAAATGTATCTTCTATTTCTGGATTAAAAAATGTTGCAGCTATCGAAACATTCGATGAGCTGTGTATCATGTGATTGCAACGCGATAGCAACAGTGCATCTATAAGCACTTCTTCCCCCAGGCGCGCCTTTCCGTTTTTTGCAGGTAAAAAATGCAATGGAAATCCATTAGGCGATTTGAACGAATCGTATGTTACAATAGGGCCGCGCAGCAGGGCGCGTGCTTGCTCAAGCAGAGCAGCGTCGTCAGTCGCGATAAAAAATTGTGCATTCTCATGCATATCAGCTATGCGTTGTGCAGCAGCGCAGAATAGCTCAATAGAAGGCGTTAAATATTCATCTCTTTTATCGGTGCCGCGAAGATGAATGCCTACCGTGTATCGCCCAGCAATATGCTGTTGGTAAAATGCATCAACGATTGCCACAATACGCGGCTTTATGTGAATATACTTTTGCACATAATGGTGCATAAATTCGCGTGATGCTCTGCCAAAATTGCGAAATGGTATGATGCCTACGCCGTCAGGTGCGCAATACTCATGATGTAGCGTGTCGCCTTCGTGGTAGTGCTCATCTGATACAGGCAGGAAATAATATTCCCACACATTTGTGGCGCCATCATAGCCGCTTGCCTGATAAAAAAGCGATGCATCATCCCAGTATACAACTGGCTTTCTGCCATTATTATCACACCATACGAGCGAAGCAAGCACCGCAAAGAATGTTGAGAAAAAGCCGCCCGGATAGCGTCTGCCATCCGGGAGCGGGCGATAATAAGCACCAATAACAAAGCGTTCCGCTTCACATTTGGTTTGTACAGATGCTAATAATGCAAGAGCTATGCATACATACACACATGCACGAGTGTAGCGGGTGCTATTCATTCTTTCTTACCTTTTTTTCCATTTTTTCCACGAACTAAAAACTTTTTGCTGGATGTTCTTAGTTTGTTTGAAAGTGTTGCGGGCTTCTCTGATTTAGATTTTCCTTGCGTGGAAATGGTGATCAATTCTACAGTTCCGCTTCTTTCTTTAAGCTGGGAAGAATTGTTCAAATCAGATGGTATAAGGCGTGGCGAGCGAACATCAGCAGCTTGAGGATTGGCTGCGATAATTTTTTTTGAACCTTTAAGATGCGCAGTGAGGCATGTAATTTCTTCCCACTCGCCATGGTTAAGCTCTATGCACTTGCGAACAATTTCACCCTTCTTGTCGGGCAAAGTCTGTTGCACCTCTATGTGCATGTGATCGGGGTTTTTGTGAGAAATGCCAAACTCAATGCTTTTCATAGTGTCAGAAAAAAGCAGCTTCGGATCAATGCGTAAGCCATTCAGATAGCATTGTCCAGCAAGCCACGTAATGCGCACTTTGTCTAAAGGCTCCTCTTTTTTGTTGCATAAGCGGCATACCGTTTGGGCAATTTTCGAGTATGAAGGAGATTCCCCCGTAGCGCGTATCCATTGCTGATTTTCTGATAGCTGAAGGTTTATATGCTGCAAAAATTCAGTACCATCTTGGGCTTGGCAAGACAATGTAATGCTTTTGTATCTGCCATCGTTAATAAATGAGTTAACCGTAATGTTTGATACATCAGGAGCAAATAGTTGATTAACAGTCTCTTGATCGAGCGCTGCGCCATCAAGCATGCACTGATCTGCGTCCCATTGTATCAATACGGGTTGGGCATAGGTGCCATTAGACATTGATTGAATAACGGGATAATGAGGAATTTGCAGTGGTATTTCGTTGTTGTATACAACCCAGCGGTTACCTTGCACGGCGAGGTTATGCACAACGGTTTCAGGTTTTCCGTTTGGAGCCATGTACTGACCAGATAAGGATACATATTGATTATGACGCATCGGCGTTTTAACAGTAAGCTCGAAGCATCCGTCGGGTATAATGTTTTCATCAATTAGCCGGCCGTTAAGAAAATAGCTGCCATTTCTTTTTTGCAAAGATGCATATGCCGTAGCATGTGGCGCTTGCTGTCCAAAAAATTGTGTAGTCACTTTTACGCCATTTATATAATGCGCCACACCATCATTATGTTCTAAAAGTCTTTCGCACAGTGTCTTTTTTATCGTGAAAATAAGAAGCTCTTTATTAGTTAGCTTGATTGAAGAGCCCTGTTCGCTTATTTGCTCATCTAGGGCAAGAGGAAGTGTTGCAAGAGTGCCACATGTGTAAGATGGCTTTCCATGTATAACGGAAGGCGCAAGCAGGCATACGCGTGCGGGTACTATCTGTTGTATTTGTATAGCAGGCGGAAATTCTCGTGCATTTTCAGTAAATAATACGGTGCCTTTATGCTCTAAGCCAAGCTGTAATGTAGCTATGTCCAGAGTAGGCTCGTTGTTATCAGTAATCATCCTTGCCCGGTTAAGCGCTGTTTGCGAGCGGGTGAGGCTGGGCAGTGCTTGTCGTCTTGCTTCATGCAGACACTCACAGAGCGTTTTCAAAAGGCTCTGTGGAGCAAGGCCCCATTGTGTGAGCTTTGGAGACTGCATTGATAATTGCTGCTGCTCGGAAGGATCTTTTAGCAGTGGCTTTAACGCATCACAATTACTACGTAATGATTCTAAAGCATTCCAGAATAATTTTGCTCTTGGTTCGTATGTGATAGTGTCATCACGCTTTAATAATTGTTTGGGATCCAATTCTTCTTGAGATTTAGGATGGAGAAGTCTTTGTATCTCTTGAGCGCAATGAATAACGGTTGCTGCATGCTGATTAAGCAGAGTGGTTGCACCTTCTATTTTTTTTCTCTCTTCACTGTCATCCATAGCACGCGCGGATCCTGCCAATGCAAAAGCGGCGCATAAGATTGCAAAATACTGACGATGTAGCACGATTACTTCCTTTCTTAAAGCACGGGTGATGTGCAAATCGGTATAGTGTTAATTGCACTACGAGCAGATGGCTTTGGAGAGGCCTCTACGAAATAATCATCAATAAAGGGATTAAAAAATGTTGCGGTATAAGAAACATTGGAGTGCGAATGTACTAATGCAGTGCAGCGCGAAAGTAGAATGCACTCCACGAGCACATCACTTCCTAGTTGAGAGCGGTTTGCCTGTTTTTTATCAAGATGTACCGGTATGCCCGATGCTGAGCGCTGAGCAGGATAGCTAATAACTGGCCCGTGCAAATGAGTACGCGCAAGGTCAAGAAGGCTCTCCTCATCAGTGGCTACAAAAAATTGGCACTCTTTAAATGTTTGCGCAACCTTGTTTGCCACCATAATAAGCTCGAGTGGATGCGGGATGGCGATTTCAGTTTTTTTATCCGTACCTCGCAAGTGCACACCAATTGTAGGTATGCAATCCATGCTATGTTCATAATAAAAGCTGTCTATGATTTCCTGCACGGCAGGCTTGAGACGGATATGCTTTTTGATAATTCCATGCACAAAAAGGCGATACTCTTCGTCATGTTTGCAAAAGTGCTTGATAGTAGTAAAATCGGGCGCGCAGAGCGATGTGATAAGGGTGTCATGTGCAGCATCATAACGTAGTGAGCTAACTGGTTCGAAATAATACTCCCACGCATTAGGGCCTCGTGCAGCATCGTAGTATGCGCTGCGTTCATCCCAGAAAATAGTGGGTGTAAATCCATGCTTATCACACCAATTGAGATGCGCAAGTACTGCAAAGAATGCTGCAAAAAATCCTACGCGCATTGTTTCACCTTGGAAAGTGGTGAATGAATACGCACCAATGCTATACCGCTTGTCACGTGCGGGCACATAATCCCACGTATATGCGCGCAACATTCCTGTGTAAAGCATGCTTATAATGAGCGCGCAATGTGCAATTTTCACGGCCTACCCTCAACGAGAATCTCGATCATGCTGGGATTGAAAAATGTAGCTGCATAGCCAACATTAGAGTGCGAATACACAAGCATGCCACACATCGAAAGGAGTTTTGCTTCGATGAGTACATCTTCGCCTTTTTTTGCATTGTTCCATGCAGACTTGGTTTTGTGGATAGGTTGGCCATCAAGTGAACGATAGCTATCAATGTAGGCAATAACAGGGCGATTAAGTTTCTCGCGTGCTAGAGTGAGCAAGCTTTCTTCATCTGTTGCTACAAAGAACTGACAGTTGGGTATCAGCTTACCAATCTGGTTGGCGACAGCGATTATTTCTTCTGCGCTTGGCATGATGACTTCACTATCTTTATCTGTGCCGCGCAGATGCACGCCAATGGTGATCTTATCTGCCATATATTTTTGATAAAATGCATCGATTTTATCGAGAATTGGCTTTTTGATAATGATGTAGCGTTCAATGACGCGATGCACCATCTCTTTTACTGGCTGTGAATGGCGCGACCATGGCCGCACTCCGGTGTTATCAGGAGCGCAGTACTCTGTGGATGGCTTTGGGTCAAGTGTGTTATCGTAACGCTCGTCGCTGAGAGGCTCGAAATAGTATTCCCATGCATTGCCATATCCGTCAGAGTAGGGAGAGAAATCTTCCCAATATACGACAGGAAGCTTATGATTGCGATTTGCCCATGCAGCATGTGCAAGCACTGAGAAAAAAGCGGAGAAAAATCCTGGAATATCTTTCCTGCCATCAGGATACGTGCGATACCAGTAGCCAATAATATATTTTTGTGGAGTATCTTCAGCATGCAAAGGAGTAACGTGAGCAGCACAGCTGAGCAGTGCAATACTGGCAACGCCGATAATGTTGAGCATGCTTTTCATTACAATCTATCTCCTTCATAAGTGCTTCTGGAGGGCCATTCTAGCATGGAATGAAGAGAGTTCAAATGGCGAAACTAATCAAGCAAAATTTGTTCATCTTCCTGCGTGCGCCATGCTGGATTTTGCCGCGGGTTGGCTTCTGTGCAGCCATCAACGAGGATATCAACAAGATGAGGATTGAAAAATGTGGCTCCATACGCAACATTTGAATGAGAATGAATAAACACGTCACAGCGCGATAAAAGAACTGATTCTACGAGCACATCTTCTCCGCATTCTGCTTTATTGGGCCTTCGATGAATGGGCTTGCCATTAGTTGAGCGATGCGCATCATAGAATATTACCGGGCCTTGCAATACTTCTATTGCTTGTTTGATATAGCGCTCTTCATCGGATGCTACGAGGAACTGACAGTTATGATTCAAAAGCGTAGCGACTTGATTGGCGATGATAAAGAGTTCATCTGCCGTGGGCATGCTAATTTCCGTACTTTTATCAGTGCCGCGTATGTGTATACCAATAGTAACTTTGCCCTTCATATTTTTGTTGTAGAATGCGTCAATTTTTTCTTGTACAGGCTTTTTGATGTGTACAAACTCTTTGATAATAGCGTGCATTTTTTCTTTGAATGCCTGTGTGTGGCGCACCCAGGGGCGCACGCATCCTCCCTGAGGATCAGTGTAGCGGCCAAATGGTCTATCTTGCCCAGGTACATAGGATTCTTGTGATGTTTGTTCAAAATAATATTCCCACACATTGTGTGTAACGCCATTGTGGCCAGATGGCTCATAAAAGGGCGAATTATTATCCCAATGTACCACCGGAACACGCTTATTTGCTTTTGCCCATGCAAGATTACCGAGCACACCTAAAAATGCAGAAAAAAATCCATGTGGCCATACGCCAATCACATGCTTGTGTACAGCAGCTTGTGACTCCCCTTGTCCTTGTTGCTGTGCAGTAACGGGCTTTGAATGAAAATGATGCGCCCATGAGGGGCGGCGGTTGTCTTCATTATCCGCATATGCACATAGTGTAATAGTAAGAGCGCATGCTATGTATGCACGAGCAAAGCTATGAGAACTCATACATTCTCCTTAAAAAAGCTCATCCACAAATGTGTCAATTTGTTGAGCGGTAACGTGATCTGCCATTGCGCGATAAAAGTCTTCGTTATACTCTCGTGTTTCGACAACCACGGGCATAGCGAGCGCATGCCCCAGAAATAAAGCCTGTTTTT
>JAGVMI010000126.1 GCA_020053845.1 Candidatus Babeliales bacterium | reverse complement strand
TATATATCGGCATTTACTGCTGATACGTCTGGTGTTACTCTTTGTGTAAGTAACAATACATTTTATTACTGCCAAGTGACAAACATGATCAGAGCAAGCTCGTTTATTATCGCATGTGTCCAGGTAATTTTTTCTGCAACACTCTCTGCTGCCGCTACACATGAAACACCTGAATATGTTGTGTCGCCTGAAGTGGTGCAATTTGTGGAGCAAAATGCTCAATTTGGAGTGCGACATACTCCGCCTGCCGATCGTATCCTATGCCCAACCTGTATTACTGAGGGCCGCGGAGCGCATGAATTGGTACGTTCAGAAGGTTTCAAAGAACTCTATGGATCGTGGTGCGTTGTGTGTGATGCCAAGGAGTGGGATGCGCGCGTGATGGATCGAATGTCTAAAAAGCTTGCTAAGATTGGGTTGCGCGAAAAGAGGCTGAAAAAAGAGCGAGCGGATTTGCGTATTGCGATGCTCAAAAGAGGATATGAGGCATCGAGTAAGTCGGCTCTGAAGCAACAAGAAGAATGTTCTTTAAAAAAATCACGCTCGGGGTAACTGTGCGCATCAATTGGTGTATTATAGCGAGCGTAGTGATGAGCTTTCAGTTGGTTGGTATGGATAATGCTCAGTGCGTTGCCAAAGAATGGGACGAAAATACGATAGACCTGCTATCTGAGAAATTATCCAAACTTCGACTCAGTAATAGGATAGAGGATGTTCCTTTAGTGCCTCTTGCGATGTCAAATCGCCAGCCGGCCCGCAGAACCGTTTTTTGCCCAACGTGTGAAGAGTTTCCTTTGCAAAGAATGATGCAAATCGAGCAAAGGCAACAGGTTTTTAAAGGTTCTTGGTGTCCTCAATGCGATGAGCCCGCATATCAACAAGCCAAAGAGGAGTATGAGAAAAAGCGTTGGAATGGGCGTGCATATGTGAGTACTGAATTTGAAAGTATTATCAAAGCGTGCAAGACACGAGCTGAGCGAGTTGCTGCATTAAAAGAACGTACCACGCTCGCTTCCTTAAGCTACTACGATGCTCGAAGCGTAGTATTGGATGGGCAGCTTTTAAGTGTAAGGTAATGATACGAGTAAAGTTGTATTCAACGCTCCAAGTGAAGTAGATAGAAAGCGCAAGGCCTGTGAAGATGCTTCAGTTGAAGTAATAAAGCGTTTTAAAAATAAACTTATGCAACTAACTATGATGTCGTCAGATATGCGTTACGCATCATCTGCTCAAAGTAAAGGAGTGACTTCATGATATACCGCCAATTTTTTGTAGGAACGGGAGCGATGATAGCAGGTGCAATGATCTTCTGCCTTTTTGCAGGAGCATTGGTTATGCGCATCGTAGGAGCTTTCTTTGGGCTCATGCTTATCCATGTAGGCTTGCGCACACTTGGTTATTCTTCACGTATGTTTCGTTTTTATAGCGACGGCTGGGCTTACCATCCACGACGCTAAAAGGAATGCTTATGGACGTGCTTCATCACTATATACATCGGATTGTACCTTTTACTCAGGCTTTAATTACTGCAGTTGTTGGTGCAGCTATTGTTGTAGTTCTTACGCGTTATGTAGCACGATTATTTGCTGATCGCGTAAATCCCCAAGTGCTTTTGCTGGTACGCACGGTAGTTCTCTATGTCGGATTGCTTATAGTGGGTGTGTGCGCACTCTCGCAAATGGGCATTAATATTTCTGCATTTATGGGAGCTGCTGGCATTGCTGGCATTGCAATAGGTTTTGCCGCCCAAACAACGATAGCTAATATTATTTCAGGCATTTTCATTGTATGTGAGCGCTCATTTGCTATAGGTGATTTAGTATCATGCGATGGCGTTACCGGAATAGTAGAATCGGTAGGAGTGCTTGCAGTGGTACTGCGCACCACAGATGGTCTTTTAGTGCGTGTACCTAATGAATCATTTGTGCGCGGGCGTGTGATGAATATCACCTACTATGGCACACACCAGTTGGAGTTAGAAGCGAGCGTGCCAGTACAGGTCAATGAAGCACAAATCAAAAGCATCTTGATGGCAAGCTTGCGTACTATTGATTGCATAGAGCGCGATCCGAAACCTAGAATTCTTGAGCATGGCATTATTATTGATCTTCCTACTCAGCGGCGCTTTATGGTAATGAAAGTATTGTGTTGGGTGAAGCCTCAAGATCTTGATGATGTACTTGATGCATTTATCAAAGAAGCAAAAGGGCGCTGCGATTCAGCCTCTATAGAGCTTGCAGTAAAAAAATTGTCGTAACACATATGGTGATGTAAGGAACACTCATGGAAACACCGGTACCACGCTCAGTACTTTTTGATGCCTATACATTTGGCTTTCGCGCATTTTGTGCGCATATTCGCCTTTTATGCCTCACCTTTATTTGTGCGCTGGGCGGATTTTTTATTTTATTTGCAGGAGCACTAGTCGCAAGCCAGGTATACCGTGTGCCTTTGGCATCGGGACTTTCACTAGAAGCTGCACGTCTTGTATTGCAAAACGTTCCACGCGGCCTAATCGTATTGTATGGCCTCATGATGCTGTTTTATTTTCTGTACACCCTAGCAGGATGTATACGTATTGCACTCGATGTGTGTCGTACCGGAACAAGCAACGTGGGTAGATTATTTGCTGCTCCCTTGAGTGCGCTGATGCTTTTTGCCGGATTCATGCTTGTTGCACCGCTATTAGCAATGGGGTTTGCAGCCTTTTTAGTGCCGGGATTGTTCTTGACCGTACGTTTCGCTCTTACGCCATGGGTAATCGTTGATCAGCGCATTAATCCTATCAGCGCGATTGTGCAAAGCTGGCGTTTAACCTCAGGATATTTCTGGGAAATGGCAGCGCTTTTGTATATTGGTGTAGGCATAGAAATGTTGCAGTCACTGCCTCTGAAAGCAATAGCATACGCAATCAGTTCTTTAGCAACAGCGTATTTTTACCGTGCAATGCTTGCAAAAAACACGCAGGCGCCTTACACCGCATAAGATTAGACGATTCGTTTAAACGTCTTTTCAATATCATACGTAGTTAACAACCAACTGGTTGGCCTGCCGTGAGGGCATGTCAACCGGTTTTTTGTTTGTGCAAGATCGCGTACGAGTTCTTCCATTTGTGCAGGGGTGAGTTCATCGCCAGCTTTTACTGCTGCTTTGCATGCCATTTGCGCACGTAATTTTTCAGTAACTTGCTTGAAAAAGAGTGCTGCATCAACATGCTCATATTCATGCATCCATCCAATTACTTCTCGAATAAAGTCGGCGATGTGCGCATTTTTGAGATGGATAGGAATTGCTTGTACTACAAGCTGATCATCTCCAAATTGTTCAAGCGTAATGCCATTGCGTGCAAACACATCAAGATGCGCGAGTATAAGTGGCATATCATGGGTACTGACAGTTACAATTTGGGGGAAAAGCAAGGGGATTGTGGGCACATCATGAAAGCGCTGTTCAAACGTTTCATACAAAATGCGCTCATGCGCTGCGTGCTGATCAATAAGCAGCAGCCCATCATTTTTTTCAATCAAAATATATGTTTTAGAAAACTGCCCAATAATGTGATGGGCAGGAATATCTGTATCTAATTTCTGCTGTTCATCTACAAACGGTTCTTTTTGCAGAGTAGTCGTAGCATAGGTACTCTCGCGTGCCATCACATCATGGGGCGCACTATCATACGAAGGTATTATGGATGCGCTTTGTGTGGCTACTGGCTTTTCACTAAATGTTGCGGTAAAGCCTGATGTGTTCCATGGTTTAGGTGCGGCCTGACGCGCAGTAAAAAGTGGCTGCTGATGAGCGGCTGTACTCACCATGCTGGGCGTATGAGGTGGTATGAGATTCTGAGAAACACGTGATTCAAGTGCTTGCCTCACGGTAGCTTCCAGCAATTGCTCCACAATGCGTGGATGCATAAATCGCACTTCTTCTTTGCGCGGATGAGCATTGATATCAACTTCAAGCGGGTCGATAGTGATCTTAATGCAGCTCAGAGGAAACTTACCCTGTGGCAGTACATTGCCATACCCTTTGAGCAGTGCGCTGGTGAGCTTTTGATTTTTTACCCAGCGCTTGTTCACGAAGAAAAATAATGAGCTGCGATCATAGCGATAACGCTGATGATTACTGATAATGCCTTCAATGGTAATGCGAGGCACGTCGCGTTGTGCGTGTACCGCAATGGTATGGGTAGCTACACCATATTCCCAGATTTGTGCGCAGCGTTGCTCCAAAGAGGCAACAGGCGGACAGTTGAGCACAAGCTTGCCTTCAGAATGAAGTGTAAAATGCTTGTCGGGATAGTCAAAGCAGAATGCTTGCATCAAGTTAAGCACATGGCGCCACTCTGTTTCTGGAGACTTAAGAAATTTTTTGCGTGCAGGGATCTCATAAAATATATCGCGCACACTGATATCAGTTCCGGTAGGGCATGCAGTTGGCTCAATTGAGGTTACGTTACTTCTTGCTACCTCTACTGCCCATCCTTCAAGAGCATTTTCTTGTTTGGTAAGCATAGTAACGCGTGCAATAGCAGCAACGCTTGCTAACGCCTCCCCGCGAAAGCCAAATGTATTAATAGTATCAAGATCGGCAATACTGCGAATCTTGCTCGTTGCGTGCTTTTCAAAGCATCGCTGAGCATCTTCTTTATCCATGCCGTGCCCATTATCCACAACGCGCATGAGTGTTGCGCCTCCGCCTTCGATCTGCACGCTTACTTTGGTGCTACCTGCATCGAGCGCATTTTCAACAAGTTCTTTGACGACACTCGCAGGGCGTTCTACTACTTCACCGGCGGCTATTTTTTGTGCCTCATGGGCAGGTAAAACATGTATGTGAGGCATGGCACAACCTTAGATGTAATACACGCAACTACGGACAACATAAGCATTGCAAGTGTATCACAAATGTTTCAGGCAGTCATGAGAGGATGCGCGAGCCTTTGATGGTAAAAGAGTACGAAGGCTCCTCGCTTTTGGTGTCTTGGCGAATGGTAGTGATAGCGATGTTGCTAAAAAGATTGGATGCCTTAAGGCGTTCCACTATTTGAGTAGCATCAGCCATGGAAGGGGCGTGCGCTATCATGCATACCTGCTTTTTTTGCAGTTCTATGGTGTCGATAGTGATATCTTCAGAGCATGCAGCAATGAGTGCTTGCAAATGATCGAGGGGGTTTTTAGGAGATGCTATTCGCTTTTGTATGGTGTCTTGCTGTTTTTTAAGTGAACAGACTGTTTTTTCAAGATTGGTTTTTTTATCAAGCATCGTTTGGCATGTGTTTGTTTTGAGCGCGAGCTGTTGCTCTTCGCGCCGTATGCGCTTGAGTGTTTTAACTTGAAAATAGGTAGCGGTGATAAGTGCACTTATCGTGATGAGCAGTGCGAGCGTTGAAAATAGTACCCATCTGAAGAAATTACGCTGTACAACGGGTGAGACTGCATTGGTAAAGTTAGTGATGAATGCCATATCCTTCCTCTGAAACAAAAAGCCCACAAGAACCCAGAAGGTGCTGAGGATATTGCTTTGCTTCATGGAATTCTAGAGGTACATACAGTGCGCGACGAATACTTTCAGGAGTGAAAAGATGCTCAATGTTGTTGTGCGCGCGTGCAAGTTGAATACCCAATTGAGCTGGTCTGAATGCTGCACCATACATGTGGCGGTATAATTGTAGTTGCGCGAGCCCTAATGTGGTGATGCGTACGAGATTAAGCTGTGCCATATGTGCAAGTAGCTCATATTGCAAAAGCGTAGGCCGATCAATGCTGCACACATACCATGCATGTTGATTACCCTCATGCGGATACAGATATTTTACCTGTACCACACGGTGTGCAATCCCTGGCTGATGGAGTTCTTGAGGATCTGGATGTGCAGATGAAGTGATAACAATTTCTTCTTTAATGTTGGGGCCTGAGAGTGCAATAGAAGCGAATGATCTGCGCAAGCGGTAGTGATCAAGGAATGCGCCAATGGAGCGCGCAAGCGACGTTGGATTGAAGAGCGCAAGCTCATTGTATTCTTGATCAGTGTGATGAATATGGCTGTAGGCGGCGAGAGCAAAGGGCGCAATGCGCGAACTTTGAGAGAGCAGTGCACATCCGATTTGTCCGGGTGTGACGGTCATAGTAATAAGTTTATTGCTCCACCGATTGAATGGCCACATATGGCTTGCTTCCTGTTACTACACGATCCTTGCCATGCGCATCTTGCAACACGCGTACTCCTTCATACCCCTCGCGCTCAAACAATGCACAAATAGTATCACCCTGATCATAGCCTATTTCAAGCATGAGATGCGAAATGCCCGCTTGTTTGAGCTTCTCATTTGAGCGCAGCCACGAAGGTGCCTCTTTAATGATTGCCCCCAGTATAGCAGCTCCCTCTTTAGTGGCAACAAGGGCGCGATAATCTTCCCACTGCGTCACAGATGTATCAAGCGTCTCCCACACGTTGTGGCTAATGTACGGAGGATTGGCAACAATGAGGTCAAAACGCATATCAGGAGCGAGAGCGCTAAAAAGATCTGAATTGAGTAGTGTAATGTTATGTATTCCATTGAGCGCAGCATTTTTTTGCGCGAGCTCAAGCGCTTCTGGTGCAATATCCACTGCCCATACATGAGCATGGGGAAGATGTGCTGCAAGCGTTAAAGCAATGCATCCAGATCCAGTGCACAGATCAAGGATAGCAAGCTTCTCATGTGCAGCAGTCTGCTGAAGTTTTTTCGCAAGGTGTAGTACCCATTCTTCAGTTTCATGCCTTGGAATGAGTGTTGGCGGCTGCACATGCAGGGTGAGATCGCCAAATGGCACGGTTCCCAATATATAAGCCAGCGGCTTATTCTGGTGCGTGAGATCACGCACCATTGTATCGAGCGTATCTTTGATGTGCGCAGTGTATTCAAGGGTGTCGCGTGCAAGCAATTGTGCGCGGTTTAGCCCTGTTGCTTTTTCTAAAAGCCACCATGCGTAAGATTCGCTTATATGCGGCTCTATGCCAGAATCGGCAATGCGCGTACTCAAATTCTTAATAATGTCGGAAAGGAGCATGTGTGTGTTCATGCAAGCAGTTCTTCGATGTACGCAGTGTGATCGAATGCTTTAAGATTATGTACCTGCTCGCCATATGAGATGTAAGCAACAGGAATGCCAAGCTCTTGAGCGATGGCAAATACAATGCCTCCCTTGCCCGTACCATCCATTTTGGTAAGTACGATACCTTGTACATCGGTACATTCTTTGAAAAGCTTTGCTTGCTCAAAAGAGTTTTGCCCGAGCATTGCATCAATAGTCAGCAGGGTGCACACGTGCTCATCAGGAAGTTGTTTACTTACCACGCGCTTAATTTTAGCAAGTTCGCCCATCAAGTTTACTTTATTATGCAGGCGCCCAGCTGTATCGATAATGATCGTATCAAAGCGTTCTTTCTTGAAGCGTTCGCATCCTGCAAAAACAACTGCAGCAGGATCTTGGCCAGGATTGCCTCGCTCAATAGAAGCCCCGCATGTTTGTGCCCACACAGAAAGTTGTTCAGGAGCGGCTGCGCGGAATGTGTCAGCAGCGACAAAAAGCACGCGCTTGCCTTGGCTGCGATGGAGCTGTGCCAACTTGCTTGCAAATGTTGTTTTACCGGTTCCATTGACGCCTACCATCACAAAGACGCGACTTGCAGTGCCGGGAAATGAAGGCACTGCCTCAAGAAGCGCGGTAAGTTCATGCTTGAGTGCTGCGCGAAGATCATCGCCAGATTGGAGTGTGCCTTGTGAGAATGCTTCTTTGAGACGTTCAATAATCGAGCGCGTTGTTTTGACCCCAGTATCTGCTTGAATGAGTAGGAGCTCAAGTTCGGCAAGCGTAGTAAGATCGATTGTTTTTTGTGAGAAAAACGAAGCGAGCTTGCTCGTAATGTGAGCATAGATCTTTTGCAGGCTTGATTTTATAAATCCAAACATGGTGTATCGTTCTTTTGCTTGAGGGGTGCGCTCTGCGGTTAGGGTACCATACTATACCGTATAGTGTAGCATAAACGGCCTTTTTTGCGCGGGTAGGCGTGACGCTGGATCAGGGCTGAGCGCTGGCTGCATGAAAGTCGTGTTTTGATTGTAAAAGTAGCTGCGCCCGCTCCATAAAAAGCTTAGTGCGGCGATAGTCGTTGCCCGCAAGGAGTGCAAATGTGTTCATAAAGCTGCGCAGGCGGGCGGGGGTAAGCACTGCTATAGCAGCCTTCCTGCTTAATATGGCAAGCAAGAGTTCATCCATAAATTCAATGCGCCCCGCATGGGCAAAGAGTATTTGTAGATAATGATCAGATGCAAAGAACTGTTGTGCGATAGGCGTATCTGCTTCAGCTACAAATGTGTGCAAGGGAGCAGGGTGTGGCGCAAGCTGGTAGAGTATGCGCTTATTGTCTGTGTAGCCCACTGCAATGCATGAAATGGTGGTTTTTAAAAAAGAAAATATTTGAGGTTGCTCTGCGCGTAGCTGCTCGGGAGTCTTTTGATACGTGAAGGGAGTGCGCGAGGGATCGATAGATCCAGTACTCACCTGGTGTACAACGCCAAAGAGTGTTTTTTCTTGAGCAAGAGCAAGTACGAGCGCACCAAACGGAGCTGCGCTATCCCACTGCCATCCTTGTACGGTAAATGCATGCAGGCTGCTTTCTACCACTTCACCAAATGGTTTGTTGGGTGTTTGCGTTTGCATGGGGATTTCCTTCCTCTGGCTTTCTTATATTAGAGAGAAAGCTTTCGCGGTGGATGATGGAATGACCATGCTGCATGATAGCATATCGGTGTTCTGGGGTACCATACCCCTTATGCTGCTCTAAAGCGTAGGCGGGAAAGTATTGGCCCATGCGGCCCATGAGGCGATCACGGGTAACCTTAGCCACAATAGAGGCGGCGGCTATAGAACTTGATTTACTTTCTCCAAAGGGGAAATGATGCACAGGCACATCTTTAACGTGGGTATCGGCAAGACTTAGGGGCATAGCATCAACAAGGATGGCCCCTATGTGCCTATTGTGGCTTGCCAAAAGCTGCAAAACTGCCCGTTTCATGGCCCAAAGAGTGGCGTGCCATATATTCAGTGTGTCAATAGCGCGATTGTGCAGGATTGAGACGCTATAAATGCAGTGTTTATCTATCCAAATGAACGCCCTATCGCGCTCTTGCGGAGTCATAGCTTTGGAGTCTTTAAGCAGAGGATGCGCTCTGCCAATGGGCAGAATGGCTGCCGCGGTCACAAGAGGGCCTGCCAGGCACCCCCGGCCTACCTCATCGACGCCTATAATCGATTTTTGAGCTTCCCAGGCCGTTTTTTCGAATAAATTCTTGTTAAAATCGACTTTCTGTCTTTTCTTATTCATGGGAGGGCGGCCCGGTTGACAAAGGGTATATTATGAGTACAATTAGAAATAAGGCAGTAGATTCTAACCGTGTACCATCTATTCAGTAAAAAAGTAATGTTCAAGAGGAGTTTAGCCATGGCGTCTACTTCGACTCAGCTTCGCGTAAAAGAACTCTTGCGAGAAAAAGGCTGGACCACCAAAATTTTAGCAGAAAAAACGGGAATGTCCGAGAGTTATTTGACTCACATCAAGAACGGAACCCGTCGCTGGAACGAAGACTCATTGCGCAAGCTTGCCAATGCGTTTGAAATCAGTCCAATCGATCTCTTTGTAGAGCATCGTCAGCG
>JAGVMI010000028.1 GCA_020053845.1 Candidatus Babeliales bacterium | reverse complement strand
TCAAGGAGTTGGGAACAGAAAAAGTTGATGTTATACCGTGGAGCGAATCGCTTGAAACGCTTGTTAAGCATGCGCTCAAGCCTGCGCAAGTTTCGAGCGTTGAGGTTCGCGACTCTGTGGCATACGTATGGCTTGATGACGATCAGCGCTCACTTGCTATTGGTAAGATGGGGCAAAACATAGCGCTCGCATCTCGCCTTGTTGAGTTAGATATTCAGCTTGTGCAGCGCGAGGGTGGTAGCATTCAGGCAGAAGAAACATTTGCCGATGACATGCATTCCGATGCAAATGAAGAGCAATAGGCTAATCGCTGCGGAGGGTTAGTAAACTCTTCGCTGGTGATATTTAAAAACATTGTGGGGCAATTTAAATGCGTGTTTACGAGTTTTGTAAGCAATTGGGTCTTGAGACTAAAGATGTTATGGACGCCCTGCAAAAAGGTGGATTTGCAATAAAAAGCCACATGTCGGTTTTAGACAGTGCGGCAATTGCTTTTCTTGAAAATAAATTTATTAAAAAGTCTGCTCCGGCTTCGGGTGCAGTACAAGCCACGCAGGAGCAGGTTATGGCACAGCAGCAGCAACAACAGCCTTCGGCAAATAAGTCGAGTTCAGGCAAAAAAAATGACCGCTCAAGATCTGGGCGACCACAGTCATCTACATACCATCAAGATCAGTTTTTAGCGCGCAAAGAAAGAGAAAAGCAGCTTATCTCGCAAGAGGCTCCGGCGGAAATAGAAGTTTCCTCCATGATGCTTTCGGATGCTGCTCATAAGATGGCGCGCCCTGTAAACGATGTAATTCTCACGCTCCTTCGCTGGGGCATTATGAGCACCAAAAATCAGGTGCTTTCTCTGGATGTTGTAGAGCGCCTTGCTCGTCAATATGGCATAAAGCCTATTAAGCCAGTCCTTGTGGCATCAGGCGAAGAAACTGCGGGGCATACGCGAAATGCTACCCACACAGGAAATTTGCAAGAGCGACATCCTGTGGTAGTTGTTCTTGGCCATGTTGACCATGGCAAAACAACATTGCTTGATTTTATCAGAAAAACACGTGTTGCTGCCCGCGAAAAAGGCGGAATTACACAGCATCTTGGCGCGTATGAGGCTTCAACGCCCCAAGGAAATATTACCTTCCTCGATACTCCGGGCCACGAAGCATTTTCAAAAATGAGACATCGCGGTATCCGCGTTGCCGATATTGCTATTCTTGTGGTTGCTGCGGATGATGGCGTGATGCCTCAAACTATCGAGGCCATCAAACAAATTAAATCGATGAATGTCATGGTGATTGTTGCGGTGAACAAGATCGACAAGGTTGATGCCGCACGCCTTGATATCATCAAGCGCCAGTTGGCTCAGCATGACTTGCTTCCTGAAGATTGGGGCGGTGAAATAGTATGTGTGCCGCTCTCTGCAAAGTCAGGAGAGGGTATTGATAAATTGCTTGAAATGATATCGCTGCAAGCACAGCTTATGGAGTTGCGTGCGGATAAAGAATGTACTGCGCGCGGAGTGGTGCTTGAAGGTCGGCTTGAAAAAGGGCGCGGGGCTGTTGCGACATTGATTAGTCAGCACGGCACTCTCAATGTGGGTGATTACATTGTGTGTGCAAGTGGTGCTGCTGGTCGTATCAACTCGCTTGTTGATTCAGCGGGCAGGGTGGTTAAGTATGCAGGGCCGGCTATACCGGCTCAAGCATCTGGCCTTGAAGACTTGCCAGAGGCGGGAGATCCTTTTGAGGTTGTCTCAAAGCAGGAATATCTTAAGTCGCGCAGTGATAAAGAGCAGAAAAGGTTAGTCAGCGCTGCACGTCTCTTGCAGAGCGAAGGCATTAACTTAGTGGTAAAAACTGATACCAACTCTTCGCGTGAAGCGCTTATTGAATCGATGCAGAAGCTTTCTCAGCGTTTGCCTGTTGGCTTTAACATTATCCATGCTGCTGCGGGCGATATTAATGAAAGTGATGTGGAGCTTGCTTATAACACAAGTTCGACAATCTTGGGCTTGCATGTGAAGGCCGAAACTAATGCTGCTCTTCTTGCGCAGCGCCGCAAGGTCAATATTGTATTGCATGGCATAATTTATAAACTTCTTGAAGATCTTGAAGCGCGTGCACAAGGCAAAAAAGAAGTCGAAAAAGTGCGCACAAAAATTGGTGAAGCGCGCGTACTTAAAGTGTTTGATATTAAAAACGTGGGTGTCGTTGCCGGATCGGTTATTGTCGATGGCAGATTCTCGCGTGATGGCAGCGCTGTTGTATGGCGCGGCCGCAACAAGGTTGCGGAAGGCAAGATTACAAGCTTGCAGCGTGATAAGCGCATGGTAAAAGAAGTGCATAACGGATTCGAGTGCGGCTTTATAGTTGAAGACTTTACAGAGTGGCAACCTGACGATCGCGTTGAGTGCTATCTGGATGTAGCCGCTCAAAAATAACGCGATGTAAATAATAAGAATATAACATGATGCGCAGGAGCAATCCTGCGCTTTTTTGTATGAACAGGAGAGGAGCTGTGATGGAGAGCATGTTTATTCGCGCGCTGTTTGGGCTTATTTTTTCTTTCTTAATTACCTTCTATCTTGTGCCATTTTTTTGCGCCTTAGCTATGAAGCTACGCTTTGTGGATGAGCCTGACGGTAAAATTAAGGTGCATACGCGCACAACTCCTTACTTGGGTGGAGTGGCGGTGTATGTTGGTTTCTTATCGGGCTTGGCACTTGTGTATCCATTCGAGAACTCTATTTTTCTCTTGCTGCTTGGGGTGACGCTTCTTGTGTTTGTGGGGCTTATTGATGATCTCATCGCGCTGCAGCCAACACAAAAATTTTTTGGGCAGATTGTTGCAACGCTTTGTTTTCTCAAAGCGGGATTACATCTTAAAGAACAGTTTATGAGCAGCTGGGTTAATCTGATTCTGTCATTTTTTTGGATTGCAGGGGTTATCAACGCATTCAATTTAATTGATGTTATGGATGGACTTGCGTCGACAGTAGCAATCATGATTTGCCTCAATCTCATGATTATAGCATATGCCCTTGGGCAGCCCCTGGTATTTGTGCTGCTAAGCCCCGTGCTTGGCGCTGTGCTTGCTTTTCTTTGGTACAATAAGCCGGTTGCGCGTATATATTTGGGAGATGCAGGCTCGCTATTTTTAGGAGGGCTTCTTTCCGTTGTTCCCTTTCTTATTAATTGGGCAACGTTTAATTATACATGGGGATTTCTCACCCCAATCATCGTCTTTGCTATTCCCTTACTCGAGATAACAGCTCTTATCGTTGTTCGCTCTGCAAAGGGTATACCTTTTTACCTAGGTAGCCCGGATCATTTTTCTTCGTATTTGCGTGCTCGGGGATGGTCGGTGCAGGCCATTTTGACATTCGTATTCACATGCTCGTTAACAATTTCTTTAAGCTCGATTCTTTTTGTGTTAAATAAGATAAATTTTTGGCATACAACATGCATAGCTGCAATCTTCCTGTCGGTGTGGGTAGGTGTTGTTTTTAGCAAAAAGCCTATATTTCAGATAAAAAGGGCTTTGGAGTAATATTTGTTGCTTTTGTGTTTCTTTTTCAAAAAAGCACTATCGCATTTGAAAAAAACCTATTAAAACCGTATCTTTAGGTGTTGTTGCTTTTTTCATGTTGCGTAAAAATTTGTTTTTTATGTTCATGAGAGCACAATGATACATGCTTCATTACTAGGCTTACTCCTCGACTCGTGCGAGGCGTATGGTTAGAAGCGCTGCTTACTGAGAAAGTGATAGATAAGTTGTGGGAAAAGATTCTCTTACTACAACTCCTTCTTAGCTCATCCCCATCTTATCTATTACTTTGCTCAAATCTCAAAATCCCTCATCTCATTTGCTCCAGTTCAAGGCTTTACAGGTGGCGCTACTCAGAAGCGACTCAAGCGTGTCCATGTTGTGTCTATCTTCAGCAAGATCTGCATCTTTAGGAGTCTCCAG
>JAGVMI010000085.1 GCA_020053845.1 Candidatus Babeliales bacterium | reverse complement strand
GGCTTGCATGTAAATAAATAGCAGGATCTGGTTTATATTTATTGTCTACGCATGAAATATTGTACATATGGTTGCCAAAAAATGCATCGAGCGCGAGCTTTTTACGCGTGGTATGGAACGTAATATCATCAGCGTTTGTAGCAAGGCCCATTTTTATATTGCGTTGCTGTGCACTTGAGAAAAATTCTTGAAATCCTTCAACAAGGCGCGCAGATTCTTCATAGCGCTGCTTGGCGTATATGCTTTTTTCTTGCATAAGTGTGCTCGTTTCATCGGTGAGATGATATGTATCGCGCAAGAAATTACAGCAGTCTGCTATACCTCTGCCTGCAAGTTGCTGACTAAGCCAAACCCTTTCTTCATAGCTAAGATTGATGCCGCGCTTTTGTAAAACCATATTGTTGGCATCAGACCAAATATGCTCGGTATCAACAATGGTACCATCCATGTCGAAGATGATTGCTTTGTATTTCATTTTTACCTCTTGTGATACACTGGGGTGGCAACGCATTGTGCGCTACCATACTCTTGGCGCGCGCAAAAGCGTGCAAGTTGTCGATTTGGGTATAACATAGTTGCGTGTGTGTGGGGAATGGTACACATGATCAAGAAAGGCGCGTTGGCGCAATCAGTAGGTTTCACGGTTGTCTCAAAAGCTGCAAGTCTGTGCAAACTATCATGGGTTGTTGGTTCTCATGCGGCATTTTTTTCAGCCGCTAATATGTGGACGCCCCTTGCCGGAGCTTTTGGTGGCGCTCAGGTGGCCACCGGATCATTTATCATAGCATTGGCAGCACGCACGTTGGTGTACGGTGCCTTGTCATTACATGCTCTAGCCTACCACATTCCGGGATATTGCGCATCTTTGTATTGGTCGAGCAGCTCACGTGTTGCGCGTGCCTTATTCCCACTCGCGGCAATGATGCTTTTCTGGCTTAACCCCGTTGGCGCACAAGCATGGGGGTATGCATTGCTCTGGCTTATCCCTTTATCAATAGCACTCGTGAAACGTCCAACGGTTTGGATAACAGCATTGGGAAGCACATTTACTGCGCACGCCGCAGGTACTATTATTTGGCTGTACTCAATGCCACTGGTTCCGATGGCATGGTATGGACTCATGCCGCTTGTGATGGTAGAACGTGTGCTTTTTGCTACGGGTCTTTTTATTATGTACCACGTAGTACACTATGGCATAGCGCATATTCGTGGTGGCACGCGAATGCATGCATATAAGGCAGCAATCAACTAACTACGGATACAGCAGGGAGAGGCAGCTATGATACAGCATCTTGCATGTATTATGGATGGTAATCGTCGATTTGCACGCAAGCAGGGGCTTATGTCATGGTTTGGGCACAATAGCGGTATTGATGCTGCCAAATGCGCAGTCGAGTTTTGCCTACAAAAGGGAATAAAGCATCTTTCTCTTTTTGCATTCTCGCTTGAAAATTTCAATCGATCACCGCAAGAGCTCTCGCATCTTTTTGATCTTTTCCTCAAGCAAGGATTTGCAGCGCTCGAAGATTTGATCAAGCATGGAGTTAAGATCCGTTTTGTGGGGGATCGCACGTGTTTTCCTGCAAGACTGTGCGAAACAATTGATAAGCTTGAAAACAAAACATGTATGTTTGATGCGCTCCACTTAAATATCCTTTTTTGTTATGGGGCGCGGCAGGAAATTCTTGCAGGTGTTAAATCTCTGGCGATACGCATACAAAAAGGTGAGCTTTCAGCGGATTCACTATCAGCAGAAGATTTGGAATCTCATTTATGGATGAGCGGAGTGCCTGCGCCAGATCTTATCATAAGAACGGGGGGTGTGCGTCGCTTGAGTAACTTTTTATTGTATCAAGCAGCATACGCTGAATTTTATTTCCTTGATTGTTTATGGCCGGAAATGACCGTGCAACACTTTCAAGGAGCTCTCGACTTTTATAATGACTGTCAAAGGAATTTTGGACGATGAAAAAAATTGCGATGATTGGCGAAGGGGCGTGGGGCACCGCGATTGCTACAGTGCTTGCGCGCAATGGACATGTAGTTGCGCTGTGGTGTCATGATGAGCACACTAAGCACACTATCAAAACTTTTTGCCGTAATGATCGCTATTTGCCTGATGTTACCTTGTGTGATGCGATTGTGCCAAGTTCTGATATGCGCGCGGTACTTAGTGAAGCAGAACTTATTTTCGAAGCTATACCTGTTGCGCATTTGCGATCAGTGCTGAAGCTCATGAAGGGCGTAGTGCGTGATGATCAGCCTATTATTGCCCTAAGCAAGGGCGTAGAGCAAGGCACGCTCTTGGTACCTACCGATATAATACGTGATGTGCTTGGCAAGTATACACCTACTGCGGTATGTATGGGCCCAAGTTTTGCGCGTGAAGTTGCGCTTGGCCAACCAACGGCGGTTGAGATTGCCAGTGATGATGCATCATTGATTACACAGGTTATTGAAGTGCTGCAAAATGATTACTTTCGCATAAAGCAATCTCAAGATGTGCATGGAATACAGCTTTGTGCTGCCTACAAGAATGTAATTGCACTGGGCACAGGGATACTGAGTGGTGCGGGTTATGGTGATAATACAACGGCGCTTTTTCTAGTGCAGGCTATGCGCGAAATGGAAACGCTTGTGATTGCATGTGGCGCTCAGCGCGAAACAGTGCACGGTCTTGCAGGTTTGGGAGATACCATACTTACCTGTATGGGCAAGCTGAGTAAAAATACAGCGCTTGGCAGAATGATAGGGTCCGGGGCGCTCTCAGCGCAAACTCTTGTGGGACGTAATGATCTGCCCGAAGGCGTGAATACCGTACAGGCGCTACACCAGATAGCTCGGCAGCGTACTCTTGCGCTGCCTTTAGTGTCACAGGTGTATGCAATGCTTTTTGATGGCGGATCGCCCGGTCAGCTGGTGCATCACATTATTCACGCACTTTAAATAAAAAAGAGCGCTAAGCGCGCTCTTCATTTTTTTGGGTTTGTGCTTCTGCTTGAGAGCAGACCTCATCCATCTTATCTGCTACATCATGGCACATATTTGCCACTGATAGTGCAGCGCTTCCGACTGCTATAGCACCCAATTTTCTCAGATATTGTACCCAATGCCTAATGCGCTCGCGTGCAGTGAGGGTATACTCTTGTGCTACATCAAAGGATGTGGCAACTACCTCTATAACTGCATCGCCTGCTTCTTTAGCTTTCTCTTTGATGTGCTCCACAGATCTATCGATACGTTCATCGTTGAGTTCTGCTGCAACTATATGAGGAGTATATGCGATGCCTGCGTATGCGATCATGCATGATGCAAGCAGCGTGCGAATGGTAGAATGATTCACGTGTGATGCTTTCGCTCTTAAGTGAAACAAATAGTTAATACTAAAGCTGCTCATACTACTCAGAATAAATAGTTTCTTGTTCTAATGGAATAGGAGTCTGTGGGGGTTGGACAGCTGATCGTGGATTAAGAAGGCCTTTGGCCTCAAGTTCTGTGCGTATTTGATCTGTGTTTTTAAACAGTATACCGATCATACCAGCTTGCTTGGCGGCATCGACGTTTTTCTGAGAGTTATCAATGAAGATAACGTTTCTGCTTTTAGGATCAAGCTGTGCATTGGCCAAATACTGTTGGAAGAACTTTATATTCGGCTTTTTGATAATAGCGGTCCGGTTCTCTTTATTAGGATAAAAGGTAACTGCGTGTGATTTTTCTAAATCGATATACTTAAGTATCTGCTCTTGAACATCTTTATGAGCAGCATTAGTTTTTAAGTCTTCAAAGATAAGTGTGCCGATGTTTGAGGCAATGTGCATTTGAATTTCGGGGTCGCGATTAGCCGCTTTAAGATCTTGTAGTAACTGCGACATGCCAGGCATGGGCATTTGAGCGTTAATAATTGCTTTCACCCACTGTGCGTAAGCCGAATTATTGTAATATTCACCAGCACGCACGAATTCTTCAACGCTTACGATTTCTGCATTGCCCTCGGGAGATGGACCAAACGTTTTATTCCAGAGACGCTCACTGGCTTTGCCGTATGCCCAGCGCCACACAAGAATGGTAGTTTTTAAAAGGAGCAATGGATTTTTTACCGCATCCCATTTTTGGGGATAGTTTACAAACGTTTGCCAAGAGTTTGATGGCGTTGTGGTGACAAGCACATGATGTAAGTCCCATGCAATAGTGGTAGGTTTTTTAGGATCAAAAACGGGGTCCGATTTGATAGGAGCCTGCAGAGCAAATGAGCTTGCAGCACTAACAAATAGCACGCACGCAAGAGCCTGCAATACATGACAGGAATAATTTTTTGAAAGAGCTTTAAAAGAATTCATAACAAACGGCCCCCATTTAATAAACCGTAATTGAGAATGTCATAACAGAGCGGGATATGTACACACATCCCGCTCTGTTGATGCTTTATTTACTTAAGATTTTGTCTTTTTTGCTTCTGCGCATTTACCCAATCAGTGATTTTTTGCACTTGCTCTTGGGCTTTTGTCTTGATGCTATCAAGAGTATTTGAGAATCCTTGTTGTGCCTTCTGTGTTGCCTGGTCTTTAGCATTTTGCGCTGTTTGTGCAATCTTAGCTGCTTTATCTTCAAGTGATTTAAGTGTGTTAGCGCCTTCAGCTTTAAGTTTTGTTGCAGAGTCAGCAGCTTGGTTGATAATGCTATTTACTTCATCTTTTGCTTGAGCTACGCGTTTTTGAGCAGCGTTATATATGCTTTGTGCATTTTCAACGCTTACGTTATCGGCAGCCTTTGCCTTAAGCGAGTCAACGAGCGCTTTGGCTTTTTGTGCTTCAGCTACTGCTTGATCATAAGCATCGCTGGCAAGCTTTTCTGCAGCTTCATATGAAGTACGCAGTTTTACAAGTGACTGCCCTATTGCAGTATTTACTCGAGCATATTCATCTTGGATGGTTGTTAATACTTGCTGCGCGGCTACCTGTTTCTTTTCAATAACTTCGCGTACTTTTGCGTTAATCATTTCTACCGTTGCTTGCTGCTGCTTGACAGCATTGTCGTAAGATGCGCGGGCATCTAGAATAGCGTTGTTGATAGATTCTTTTAATCGTTGCTGTTGAGGTTCGCCAATAGCAGAAGATACTGCCTCGCCCAAACCTTGCATACCTTCGTTGATTTTGCTTTTGACGTCAGCAATAAAATTTTCAGCGGATGTTTTCCATGATGTTGTTTCAGCGTTTATTGCAATTACCGTGCTTGCTGCGAGTGCTAATGCAATCATATAACGTTTCATAAGAGCTCCTTTGTACTACTAATTATGAGTTTTAAATTCTCGTACATACTGTTTGATCGTACGGTTTGCTTGCCACGCATCGCTGGGTGACTTGCGTCCGCTAAAATCTTGAATACGTGCTGAGCGTTCCTTTGCTGGAGTGGTACTTAAAACGGGAACTTGCCGTGATGCTACCTCTGTGATCGC
>JAGVMI010000030.1 GCA_020053845.1 Candidatus Babeliales bacterium | reverse complement strand
TTGTGCGTTCACATTCTCGCCAGTTCCAGCGACGGCAGATAGCTCCTTGGGAGTCTTTGTAGAGAACTTCCCCCGTATCTGGAGCTTCCAATTCAGTTTCGCCCAGCACTTTCACCGGCGTTTCATTCTCACCCGCAATAGTAAGCTCAATATCACCCACTACTGTATCAAGATCCGTGCTGCCCGCGGGCAAAAGATACATCAAGGATATAGCATTGTAGAGATCCACAAGCGGAGCTGCAGACTTATGCTCGCCATCTTTGTAGATGCGTCGGCCCATGCTTTCAATTGATGATAAGTACTTCGATGGCTTAGCACCAAAAGCTTTGTATATGTCACGCCATATGGCAACATGAGGATGTGATTTAAGCTGCTCAGCAGTTAACTCACGTTTAAGCGATTCCTTAGTCTGCTTGAGCATTTCTGCCGCTCTATCTTTGGCGCCTGCGCCATCAATATCATATGCAAGGACAAGCCCTATACGGGTGCCAGGAAATTGCTTGAAAATACGTGAATCTATCTTGAACAGCATGAAGAGAAACCCTCATTGTATGGCTGTTTTAGTAATTATTTCTCGCTGAGAGTCGCGTAAGAGTATAGTCTACAAGAAATAATTTTAATTTCCAGGCAATGCCACGCAGGACTATAAGGCCATTTGAAAAGCGCCTGCCGTCCTCAGCCTGCTATGGCACGATAATTCTTCTCAACCTGATCCCAGTTAACCACATGCCACCATGCCGTGATATAATCGGGCCGCTTATTCTGATATTTGAGGTAGTAGGCATGTTCCCATACATCCAAGCCAAGGATAGGCGATAGGCCTTGAGATATTGGCGAGTCCTGGTTTGGCGTTGCGATGACCACCAACTTACCGTTATGGTTCACGCACAGCCATGCCCAGCCACTGCCAAATACAGTGCGTGCTTTGGCATTAAATTCTTCTTTAAACGCATCAAAGCTACCAAAATCACGTGCTATAACATCTGCAAGCACACCACGGGGCTGTTTGCCACCTTGCGGACTAAGATAAGTCCAAAAGTGTGTATGATTATAATGTCCGCCCCCATGGTTTCTCACCACAGCGCGAATAGCTTCTGGAATGCTTTCGAGATTCATGAGCAAATCATCAAGCGATTTTTGCTGAAGGTCAGGATATTGCTCAAGCGCTTTATTGAGATTATCTATATAAGCTTGATGGTGCTTGGTGTAATGTATCTCCATTGTTTGCGCATCGATGTGAGGTTCGAGCGCATCATAACTGTATTTAAGCTGTGGCAAACTGTATGGATATTTCATAACATCCCTCGATGATTGTTCCCTCTTTTGTTCCGCCCGTATCGTAGGTGCGTGCACTTCTTGTTTTTTACCCAAGAGATGCAAAGAAGTGAGCGACAAGCTTATCAAGATCCATGCTTTTTTGCTCATTCTAATGCTCCTTTATAAGCATAATAGCCGCATTAGGCCACCTCACAATAGCCACGAGGCTTGGTTAAGTCAAATAATAGATCTGCTCATTGTGCCGGGCCATCTGCAGTTGTTCACGCGCAATACGCTCTTTGAGAAAGCTATTATCATTCCAGTCCTGCACTGACCGTTCGAGCTTTGCAAGCTGCGCACGAGATTCTTTGATACGCTCTTGCAGCCCATTATTCTCATGCGCTTGAGCCATGATAGCCGTAATTCCTTGCGGGCCAAAAAGATACAAGTACGAAAAAGCTACTATTTCACCTATAAAAAATGCACGTAGCAGCATACGTTTTGCTGGTCTCATCGTGATATCCCCTCAGATTTATTACTTCGTATTTCACACCACTCCATCTTTTCCCGCCCGTTGCTCTGTTGGCTTTAGTTTAGTGCGTTTGATGATACTCATTCGATACTGTATTGACTTTTGCCCATTTTTTGCGCTTTTCCTGGGTATGTAGCAAAGGAGTTTCCATGAAAAAAATATACGTGCTCTCATTATGTATAGCGCTTGCTTTGTTGAGCCCATGCATTGTTGAATCTGAGGAAGTAAAATCCACCAGCAATACACAAGAAGTTGAAAAAAACATGTACGCATGGTCGCGCACCTTTGCCGAAGTGATGAATCTTGTTGCGCAAAAACACTTCAATCCAGACAAAATTGAACAAGCAATGGTTAAAGCAATCGATGCATTTCTTACCACGCTCGATCCGCACTCTTCATTTCTTGATGCTAAAGCATTCAAAGCTATGATGGAATCCACGAGCGGTGAATTTTTTGGTATCGGCATTGTGATCGATAATACTCGCAAGCCTAAAGATAAATATCTCATTATTGTGGACACCATTCCCGACGGCCCCGCAGATAAAGCAGGCATTAAACCTCTTGATAAAATCATTGAGGTAGCAGGAAAGCCACTGGAAGGCATGACCACTGAAGAAGCCACCGCTATGCTCAAAGGAGAGCGCAACACCAAGGTACATGTGAAAATACTGCGCGAAGGCCAGCCAGACTTACTCTCGTTTGACATCACGCGAGACGTGGTAAAAGAGCAGAACTCAATGAGTTTCTACATTAAAGATCAAAACATTTATTATCTCTCGCTTAATATGTTCACTGAGAGTTCTGCAAAGCAGGTAGAACAGCTTCTCAAGAAAGCTTCTGACAATGAATATCGCGGACTTATTCTTGACCTGCGAAACAACTCTGGCGGATTATTACTCTCTGCAGTCGATATTGCAGGCCTCTTTTTAGAACGTAATAGTTTGGTAGTAGTCACTAAAGATAAGACAAATACGGCGACTGAGCGCTACAACACACGCCGTGATCCCATTGCTAAAAGAACATTGCCTATCTTCATTTTGATTAATAACTACACTGCATCTGCAGCCGAGATACTTGCTGGTTTTCTAAAAACACATTCAGATCTTCTTGCTCAGCAAAAAAATAGCGCAGCACCTTTAGTT
>JAGVMI010000116.1 GCA_020053845.1 Candidatus Babeliales bacterium | reverse complement strand
TGGACGCCGTCTGATCCACCCGACATGTTGCCTGTGCGAGTGGCAAACCCTCCGAGGGGGTCGGCGGAGGTTACGGGGCCGGGGGAATATGAGAAAGGAAGGAGCGTGTGATACGGAGAATTACGCGCGTCGTGCAGCACGAATAGCACGCATCTCAACGGCAGTATCATACCATGAGGGGAAGTAATATGCTGTTGCGGCTCCGCAAAGAGCGCTCAAGCATAATGCTGCGCGCGGCGTTGCATGAGATCCTACAATTTGAGCAAGGCGTATTGTTCCTGCCGCAGCTAAAGCAAGCCCTGCAGGCTTTTCAATAAGCTGTCTGCGATAGCACGCGTGTGCAATCGTATCTACTTCAGCAGGCGTTGCTTGAGGATAGAAGCGAGTAACGTGAGCGCGTGAAAGAGATATATTTTCAGGCAACTGGTAGTATGCGCCAGCGGCAGCAACTGATGTGATGCCCGTTGCCGTAGCAGCGAGCGTTTTAGGAAAGCGCTGTGCAACAGCTTTTAAAGTATGCAGCGGCATATGAGCATGCGATGCCATTGCCACGCTCAAGAGGCACAATATTGATGCGTATAATGTATGTGTAATGCGATTCATATGAACCTCCATAAAGTGATGAATAGCGTTAAAACTACGTTATCTTTGAACAATGTTGTAATACTCACAAAGATCCCCAAGCTCTCTCTGTAGCACGGATGCTTTTTGAGTAAGTTGCTCGTGAGTAGCGATAGCGGCTTGGGTGTTTATTTTTCCCCATTCCTGCCATAAAGCAGATGATACAAATAGTGCGCGTGGGTCTTTTGCTGCTACGTTAGGTGCTGCTACAGCAAACATGTTTTCATGCACAAATGCATTAATGTGGCCGACGGCACTTTGGAGTCTACCATCAGTGATGTGCTTTATAGGTACTTGATACTGATTTTTCTCTGCATAATTGACCGCCTTATTTGCTACGTATGCAGTTGCAATAGTGAGTGGCAACGTGCGCGGTGATCGAGTGAGTATACTTGCAGCGGAAATCGTTGCAAATTCAGATGCTGCAGTAATTACCATGCGTCCCCCAAATACATGAACGATACTTATCGCACTATTGTGAGGGAGGTATTTTTCGCTCAATGATTCTTGAGGATCAAGCAATCCCGTTGGCTTAACAATTGGATACAAAGCAATACCAACGCCTACAAGACGCGTGAAGCTTCTGACTGTTTTGCCTACCATATTGCAGCTAAATTGTGCCACGCGTCCAGCCATAGCATGCGTTGCTATTGGTTGTACTACAAGTGTCGCGAGAATAAAGAGTGCAGCGATGCTGCGATTTGTGGGATTCATATGAACCTCTTATTAAAAAAAGAGAGCGCATACTCTGCGCTTTCTTTCATGTATTTATTTACGTGAATCTAGAGTATGTAAAATTTTCAATACGGGGTAAGCCGGATAATCATGAGCTTGGCGGAAGTGGTGCCACAGCTTTTCAGAGGTTGAGCAGCCAGAGAAATTTGGTTTCTGAGCATAGTACGATAAGCCAATAGGATCTTGTGCTGTCAAGAAGCTCATGCCAAGCGTAGGTACTGCTAATAACTTTGCAAGAAGCCAATTGTCACGATTGGAAGTTTGTTGTGATTGCTTCGCAAAGTGGCGGGGTATCATCCCGCGGAATGCAAAGTGTAATGCAATGTTTAATCCACCCAGGAGGATGCCTGTGTGAGCGGTCAAAAATCTGAAGTTTAAGCTGTCTTGATTTGGTTGGGGTTTATATACACCTGTTTCGTAGTCAAGACTACTTGCGCCTACGGGATTGAATACGCAATATCCCATGAACATGAATGGTGCCGCAGCTTTGGCTTTATCGCCAAGATCATGGCGTGAAGCAAACTGTTTTGCTGCATTAAAGCCTTGCTTTGCAGCTTGTGCTACGCGTCCAGCCATAGCATGAGTTGCTACGGGTTGTACTGCAAGTGCAGTAAGAATAAAGAGTGCAGCGATGCTGCGATTTGTACGATTCATAATGAACCTCCATTGTGAGCGTTAAAGGAGGGCGCCACTTGCGCCATAAAGCCCTTTATTACTCTATAATAGAGCGATTATGCTCTATTTTCTAACCTCTACTATCTAGTATATTCTATTTGAAACATTAATCAAGGCCCCGGCAGGGCCAATAGCCCCCAAAAATGCCCTAGGATAAACGATTATGTTATTTTAACTGTCTGCTGAGGCTGTGGGGCGATTTTGCGGGCTTTCAAGGGTGCCCGATTGCTGAGCATGCTCGCGGGGTAAGCGGCAGCGGAAATCTCGAATAAGGGTGCCTGTTTTCAGCATTTTTTTGCTATCGTATATGTCTACTTCATAAGGGGCGGTAAGATAGGAAAGAATTTTTGCCGTGGGCAGCTTGGGAAGTCCTTGCTCATCTAATGCATCAATGAGCTGAGGAATAAGTGCAGGATGTGCCATTAATGTTGAAAGCGAGAAAAGGCGCTCGAGTTTATCTGCCGACTGATTATTATTGTTTGCGCGTAGCGCTGCAATGGTGGTACTCAATTGCTGTGTGCGCTGCTCATCAAGTTCTGCAAGCATAACCTGATCAAAGGTAAGCTGCGCTTGTGGTGAGGTAATGCCGGTATGCAAATCATTACTCAGCATGGTGCATGACATTTTGCACGCACACTCAAAAGAAGCATTCTGCAGGCGCAGCATCTGAGACTGCTGCCGTTCTTTAACGTCTGCAATGTGCGCTATAGTTTGCAATGTGTAGCGCGCCGTATCATTGACGAGATCAGAATCGCTGGGTTTTTTGAGTGGCTGTTGTGTGCGGATTACGCTTATATCTGAGCGGGGATCAAAGGCAGTAAGGTCGTTTACGCATCCGTAGAATAAGCTCACAGCCTTCTTGCAGGAGGTGACCAGCTGTGCAAGACGGCTATCCGTGTGTTGAGCGTATATTTCTTGTGATGTGCATGCTACAAGCACGATGAGCAGTGCGCGCACGAGGAATCGAAGATACATTATAACAGCCGCCATTTCTTTGGAAAAAGATAAAAGTAAGTAATTAATTATATAAACTTATTCTATCTGAATGGCGTATCTTACGCAAAAAAGGGCCAGTGATGGCCCTGATCAACGATAAAGACACACTATGTGTGTAGAAAACTTAGAGCAGATGCTGAGTATGCAACACTTGTTTGTTTACCATACGCGCACGCTTGATAGGAAAGTGATGTGCAAGCTTAGTAACTTCCTGGCGGATGCCACGTAAAAGTGCATCATGCTTGTACTGCTGTATGGTTTCATCAATAAGATGTGCAATCTGCGTCATCTCTTTCTCGCCCATGCCGCGTGTGGTGAGTGCAGGCGTGCCAAAGCGAATGCCGCTCGTTACCCATGGCTTTTGCTTGTCGTACGGAATGCAGCTACGGCTTGCGGTGATGCCTACACGTTCAAGTGCTACTTCCGCTTCGCGGCCGGTAATTTCTTTTGAAGTCAGATCAACCACGAGTAAATGATTGTCCGTTCCGCCTGCTACAATACGGTAGCCTAAGTTTTGCAGTGAGCGTGCGAGCGCTTGAGCATTTTTAATAATCTGGCGCTGATACACCGCAAATGATGGCTCAAGTGCAAGGCCAAATGCGACTGCTTTTGCAGCAATAGTATGCATGAGTGGCCCGCCTTGGCAGCCAGGTATAATGGCACGATCAAGCTGTTCAGCGTACGCAGCATCACAAAGAATGAGCCCGCCACGTGGCCCGCGCAATGTTTTATGGGTAGTGCTGGTGATGAAAGGTGCGTGGCCTACTGGAGTTGGATGTAACCCTGCAGCCACGAGGCCTGCAATGTGTGCAATATCGGCAAGAAAGATAGCGCCTACTGAGCGTGCAATAGCGCCAAAACGTGCAAAATCTATGGTGCGTGAGTAGGCTGATGCGCCTGCAATGATAAGCTTTGGGCGGTGCTCGTGTGCAAGGCGTTCTACTTCATCGTAGTCAATAAGCTCAGTATCGGGGTTTACCAAGTAAGAAACGCTTTTGTAGATTTGGCCTGAGAAATTAACATGATGCCCATGCGTGAGAT
>JAGVMI010000082.1 GCA_020053845.1 Candidatus Babeliales bacterium | reverse complement strand
TTGTGCATGATCAGGAGGTTACAGCGCAGCCTTCGCTCACCAACCGCGTCTATCTGCACGATAACATTGGTGTGATGCGCAGCTCAACATCTGATGATGAGTGGAAAGGTTTAACAAGTGATTTTAACGCACGCATTACAAAAGCTGTACGTTACGATCAGATGCCTTTTGCACTTACCGATCTGACGGTGATGCCAAGCAGCCAAGTATACGCAGCGGTGTTGAGTGGTGCTGGTGCACGCTTGCCGCATGTTGATAGTGTAGATGCACGCGTTATCGATCAGATCAAACGCGGTGTGGGTGGTATTGTGAATAGTCAGGATGATGTGGGCGGGTATCCGCGGACTCACTAAGTATGCAATTACAAAGAAGGAGCTGCTCATGATAGGTGAGCGTAAGCAATTGCGTAGTGCTTTGACCTTGATAGTGGCGTTGAGCGTGCATGCAGATGTACAAACACGTATGATTCCTAATGAGCCTGCACAAAAAGTGATTATGTATGCGCGTGATCTTGCGCGCACTAATGAAGGCAGCATAGTAGGCGCTGATGCTGCTGCGGCTATAGCTGCTAGGCCAAAACCTAACAATGATAAGCCAAAGCCGCCTAAACCACCCAAGCCACCAAAGCCTGGAGATGGCAATGATAATGGTAATGGCGGTGGAAATAGTGGTGGAGGATCATCAGATAGTGATGATGAAGCAGCGCTTTTTGCACAGATAGAGCGGCAAGCAGCATCAGTTGACCGATCGCAGCTCGCGTTTGATATGGCAGAAGGTTTTGGCGCACGCAGCCAAGGCGGCAGAGGCGGACGAGTGCTCAAAGTTACTACGCTTGAAGATACCGGCAGAGAGGGAAGCTTGCGCTGGGCAATTGAGCAAAATTATCCCCGCATTGTGCAGTTTACTGTTGCGGGTACGATAGAGCTCAACAGTGATCTGCTCATCAAAAATCCCTTCATTACCATTGATGGTTCAACTGCTCCTGCTGGTGGCATTGCGCTCAAAGATGGTTCCCTTAAAATCGAATTTACTCATGATGTGATTGTTCGCTACCTGCGCGTGCGGCCTGGTGATAGCGTGGCGCTTAAAAAAGGGCGCTGGGCGCGTGAACGGCGTACATCTGCACCATCAGATGCGATTAGTATCAAGCGTTCATTGTACGTCATGATTGATCACTGTTCGGCATCATGGGGCTCAGATGAAGTGATTTCTGCAACTAAGTGTAAAAACATCTCGGTGCAATGGTGTTTTATCACTGAACCGCTTGCCAATCCACAGCTGCACATTGAAAATGGTAGACCTATATCACATGCGTATGGTTCGCTCGTGAATGGCAACATCAGCTACACGAAGAACTTATTTGCGTACTTCAAAATCAGAGGGCCGCAGTTTGGAAACACTGATGGTTTTGTAAATCAATTGGTAGCAGCAAACAACTATGTATGCTTCTTTGAAGGTTCAGGCACCAAGATTCAACCCTCTGAAGATCCTGCGCACTATCAAGTGATCAACAATGTGTACGATAAGCTAATACGCACACAAGCTCCTGAAATTCATGTATTGCGCGATGCAGGCAACACTGATCAAGAAATTGCTGCCAATACCAAGATCTACATTGTAGGCAATAAAGGTCCACGCAGACAATCAACGCGTGATGATGAGTGGAAGCTCGTAACCGTTGAATTTGATGCTGCTACGTTAGCACGCATGAAGGTTACTACACCGCCATTTGTGATCCCTGATTTTCGTCCTATTGATACGGGGCGTGTAGTAGATGTAGTGCTCAATGGCGCTGGTGCAGTATTGCCAAAGCGTGATGCCGTTGATGCGCGTATTGTAGATCAAGTGAAACGCGGCCGCGGCGGCTTGGTAAATAGCCAAGATGATGTGGGTGGCTACCCTGATTTGATGCGCTAATTAATTACTCTCAGTGTATAAGATGCATGTGCAAGGCTTCGTATTATTTACGGAGCCTTGTCTCTTTTTTTGAGTAGCTGTGCAAGTGCTTGTTTGCATCGCTGAGTAAGAGGAGATTTTTGTGTTGCGCGTAGGGTGTCTTTCTTTTCCGGGTGAGTAGGTTCTTGTGTAGCAACTGTTACGGCAGTGGGCGGTGGCGTGCTGGGGTTCATGTAATCAGTACTGACAGTGTCAAGAGGCATTTGGGCAGATTCCAACGATACACTGGTACGCAATAGATTATATATGAGGCTTATTATCTCTATGGGCAAGAATGTGTAATTTTTACCCTGCTCAATCGGTATGCAGCATGTGCAAAAAAAGAATTCGCGCATTGGAGACCATATGCGCATGTTGAGTTTTTCGTAATGCGCGAGCGTTTCATGATATTCGATGGGTAACAACGTTCGTGCTGTGCGCGGTGATTTCATCAGAGGATGAGTATCTTGTGCAGGCTCATCAAGATGAGCGCCGTATTTAAGGAGCATTCCGAGCGCACGGATGTTTCCCGCTTGAGCCGCTAGATGTATGGGTAAATAACCTTCAGCATTGAAAATGTGCTGGTATGCGCCAGCGCGCATGAGCCATTCTATTGCTTGATCATTGCCCGTATGCGCTGCAGAGTGCAAGCTGGTCCAGCCGAGCCTATTTTCAGGTTCGTACATGGCGTAGCCACGCTTTATGCACAGGTCTAAAGCTCCTTTATTGCCTGCTAATGCAGCAATTCCTACAAGATCTTCAGCTATGTCCGGCACGCGATCGAGGAGCATTTCAAGTATTTCGATACTGGCGGGCATCAATTGGTGAGCATGTGCGATGTCTTGAGAAGATTGCGGCACTTTAGCTTCAGGATGCTGATTAGTAAGGCGCATGGCATTGCGTATGCTTTCGTGAGTGATAGGAGCTCCTGCTACAAGAAGGCTATACACGAGCGGTGGTGATTTAATTCGCGTTGCAAGCTCAAGTGCAGATAAAGGAGGGTGGCCCGGCGGAAATGAATGCTTAGAATCAACGGGCGATCCGTGATTAAGTAAAACATGAGCAGCTTGAATGTTTTTCATGTGTATAGCAGAGAAAATAGCGGGCGTTAATCCTTTTGGTGCTATGTGCATACCGTTTATAGTGGGCTGTGAAAGAATAAGCTCGAGCGTTGAATATGCATTGCGCTCAGTAAGTCTTTTGATTATCCGATAAGGATGGCGTGGAAAGCTGTGCAGGTTCGCACCCGTCTTCAAAAGTGCTGATATAATAAGACGTGCTCGATTATCGGGCTGCTCTGCAGCTCTCAAAAGCGGTGAGCTTAATAGTTGTCCGCCGTTGCCATCAGGATCCATGCAAGGCGCATTGGGATCAGCGCCGTGATCAAGCAATGCTTGTACTAGAGAAACAGCGTGAGGGCTTTGGAGACATACTGCTTTGTGTAAGGGCCGCTCATTTTCTGTATCAAAAATGTTTATGTTTGCATGGTGATCTAAAAGTAATGTTACGGTGGGCATGCTTTTGCTGAGTACTGCTGCATGTAATGGGGTATATCCCTTAATATCCTGCGAATCGACTGCTGCGCCCAAACGGATGAGCAATGCTGCTATTCTAGCATTGCCACAGCTTGCTGCAGCGTGAAGTAACACACTATATGCTTCTTGCATAGGGTTATGAGAAAGAGGTAGCGGGCTGGTGACTATTTCATGAATTGATTCTGCATTATTGTGGATGTATGTAGCGAAACATGTTTGTGTGGCAAATTTGAAAAGATCTACCAAGTCTCTTTGATCAAGGCCATAATCTTGGCATGCATGAGCATTGATACACGATATGATAAGTAATGATATCCAACAATACATGCGCATAAGGTCCCCCACATTCCCTAGCGCTTAGTGTGCATGTTTCGCGCATGAGAAAGCAAGCAGCAGGGGTTTATTGCTCTGTAGCAGCCGTAGATTCGGCAGCTGAGGCTTTTGCGATGGTGGGATCAATGAGCTCTGCGGTATATTGCCCTACCAGAAAGTTACACACAGCTATCACTGCATCTTGAGGGAGTGAAGGTAATAACACTCCTTCTTTATCTTCACAGCAATAGAAATGAAGGCGAAACCCATCCTCTTTTGTGCAGTCTGCGCGTATGTGAAGCACTGTCATTGCTTGCTGGAAAGTGCGCAACACTCGAGCAAGATCTTGTTTAGCTAATCTAGTAAGCCCTTCTTGATTGAACTTGCCAAGATGCTGATAGATGCATCTATCAGTGTGTTCATCTTTCCCTCTATTCCACATGTATGCGCCGAGCTTCATCAACATCTTATAGAAATGTTCTTTATGCAGTTCATGAACTACTTTGCCATCGCGCATAATAAACTGCTGCACGCATTCAAGAGGATATTTTTTTTGAGCGTCAGGTGTGTTGGGGCACGTTCCCCATGCAAGAAGCTTTTTAACAAAAAAGATTTTATTCTGCTGTATAGCACAATTAAGCAATGAGTGGCCTTTATAAGTGCTGCAACTGATTTTCCTGCCATTAAGAAGGACATGGCCAAAAAACTCAATAAAATTAGGGTCTATTGCCTTTTGTATACAGCAATAGAATGCGGCGCTTATATCTTCCTCACTCCATGCATGCTGTTGGAATATGTGGGTGAGGATAGTGAGTGTGTGATGCGCATCTTCATGCTTGTTTTTATGACAAAGAAAAAGACGGTGTAAGGTGCGATAAAGATCATAAATTCCAGGCTCTACAATTTGTATGTTCTCATCACGCGCATCACAGGGATCGGCGAGTAACCTTGCGCCGCATGATGGCATTGGTGGAAATGCATACATACGTGGATACAAAGGGGCTCTGCGATTAGAGCCTGCGTTGTGCTGCAACAATACGCGCACTATGCCGCGCGCCTGCCTACGCTTTTTGGCTATGGAGTTTTGTAGGGCTTCATGTGTAGTTTCTTCTAATATTCCTTCATACAAGTTACTTCCTAAATAGTTAGGATCAGCACCTTTTTGTAGCAGAGCATAGGTTCCTTTTACATTAAGTTGCTGCACCATTTGCTCCAGAGGCCATGTTGATGCTACTTGGTATTGCTTTTCTTTCATGAATTGTCGAACTTTTTTCCGGCTATTTAACCCGTGAGCAAACTGATCACGTGGGTGATTATCCGGATATGCTGCATATACTACAGAAAGTTGGTGCAGATCTGCACCTGCATTCAAAAGCGTAGCGATAGCATCATCATAGTGATTACAAATGGCAACATGAAGCGGCGCTTCTCCGTAGCAATTATATTCATTAACGCAGTCAGGATGGTTACTGCATAAAAATTGCACTGCAGGTTCATCGTGCGCTTGTATAGCCATACATAAAAAGTTAGCGACTGTGTGCTGCTCTGTTGGATGATAGTGATTGTAGTGCAAACACTTGTTGGGCCGCATATAACCCTTGCTATCAGTAAAGTCGCAGAGGCGTTCTTTTATAGCTTTCAGTTGGCTATTCTCGCACATGTGCGGCGTTGTAGCGTGTTCAAGCGCTAGCATAACACTGCTTGCTGCAAAGCAAACAAACAGGGGTAGGAAAGCTTTTAAGATGTTGGAGGTGATTGTATAGGTGTGCATGGTAGGGGCGCTTGTGGGGTTTCTGCTGGGACTACTTGAGATATGTTACTCATTACAAATGTGTACACTTCTTGCAAGATTTCATTGGGTAAATCTGGCAGCGGTGGCAATGTAGGATCTGCACATGCTGTTGCGCGAATTTCATCAGATGTTTGATCGTTATTTCTTTTGACAGCATCAACAAAGCAGAAAAACCCCGTCGTTCTCGTACATTTATCTTTTACGATCATATTGTCATCCAAGTATGCATCAAGCAGTTCACTTATTGCCCGTTTCCATCTATAAGCGCCGTGGGTGACAAGAAGATCAAGTATGTTTTGATAATCTGCTATCAAACTATGCGTGTTAGTTTTTTGATCGTGGATTAAAACATAGTTGAGTGGAAATAGTCCGCTATTATCAGGACTATTAAGTCGCGCGCCTATCGTGATGAGGCTCTCAATTAACGGGCCGTTACCATGTATAATGGGAGTGCGCAGGAATGGTTCGGTTCTTAATGTGGTAGCGTTAAGCCCCATGGCGCCTATTATTGCACCAAAAAAATTGCACCACGCGGCCTCGCGAGGATTTAGCTGAGCGTATAAGCGCGTAAGTGGGGCGAGTGTTGAAGGCTTAAAATCAAGAGACATCATGTGCTGCGTGAGAGCATTCAAAACAGAATTGCCTTGATGTAAGTAAAGATAATTAATGGCCTTATAAAGATCATGAATGTGGGGAGTGATAGTAAGCAAAGGATTGGCTTGAGTTTCTTCTGTGGTATGTGCGGAAGAATCTATGCTTTTCAGATACAGGTTGCGTGCATCGCAAATGAACTCGTGAGGGAGGAAAGTATCAACCGAACCATGTGAAGCTATATGATCTGCGATAAGGTTAAAAATAGTGGCATAGGAAGATGCGCGCTCTGGATAGCGTGTAGTATTATGCAAAAGCAGCATGAGAATATTGCATTTGTACGCAGGTGTTTCGAGTGTGGGATCAGCGCCAGCAGCAAGCAAAAGTTGTACGATCTTTGCATTCCCTCTATATGCAGCTTCTACGACAGGATATGTAGCCGCGTAAGGACTAAAGAAATATTCATCGTCGTGATTGTTATTTCTATCTTCTTCCACCAAGCGATATTTTGCTGAAGGGATGTTGGGCTGTGCTCCTGCTGCTATAAGAATACGTACGATATCTGCAGAGCCCTTACGTGCAGCAACGCACAGTGCAGTTTGTGCAAAGCAGTTATGCAGGTTAACACATGCAGGGATACTCGCTGCAATGTGCTTGACCTCTGGAATGTCGCCCTTCTTTACCGCAAGTAGGAGAAAATTAGCAGCGATATGAACTGGCGCTTGACTGCTGTGTATACACGTGAGTGGCGAAGAGGCTTTTTTTTCTTGGGCATACGAGCACAGATTTTCAATAACTTCACTGCTTATAAACTGCTCATTTTCGCACCCATATGCGCATGAAATAGCTGCATTGCAGGCCACTATTACAACTGCCTTGGCGATACTGAACATGCTAGCCCCCTTTTCAACTTTGCTTTAGAACGCATGTGCGTGGCAGTTATTATACTTATTTTTGGGGCCCGAATGCAGCCTTTGGCATTTTCTGCCCCATTACATAGTCATGAATGGCCTCAATGATTTCATAAGGCAGATCGGGGACGGGCGGAAGTGTAGGATCGATGCATGCTTTTTTGCGTATGGAGCGGCGCGCGCAGGCACGATCTTTTTTGATTGCTGCAAGAAATGTCAAAAAAGGCATCTTAATTTTTATTAGTTCAGGAATGATCCATTGCGTAGTATTGCTGCTTGCACATTTAAAGGCACCGTGCCAGTGTAATACACGTTTTAATGCATTGTGCAGCAATCTATCTTTATCTGTTTTTCTATTGCATGCAACTGAGCAGTAAAAAGAGCATGAATGATGGCGCTGAGGGTCTAAATAATCAAGAGGATATTTTTTGCCTCTGATGTGCACGTTAGGATTTACGCCCCAGCTGAGTACTCGCTTGAGCCATTCTATATCTTTTGCTTTCACTATTTTGCCGAGCAATGATTTTCGTTTATAGAGAGCATCGCCAAGCCTACCGTGTGGACGCAGTAGATCTTCAAAAAATATTACTTGCTTTACATCAGGCTGCATATGCCACAATCTGAACATAACTTCAGTAAGAGTTGCAGCAGGAAACATGCGCGATCGAATGAGATCATAAGATTGCTCCATGCTTTTCAGATTACGATTGTATGATGCTTTATCATACGCACTCCAACGTGTATCGTTAAAGAACGAATACATATCGGACGCAATAGAGTACAAACTTTCTCCACGAACATCTAACTGTGGATGTTTTACTATAAGCCGTGCCGCTTTAGTGAGGCAATAAGATACGCTCAAATAAAAGGGCGATCGATAATACTTGCCTTCGTTGACATCTGCTTTATGGCGTATCAGAAGCTCTATAATATCTTCAAATGGAGCTCGTATATGACGCTTATTGGTGAATTGTGCACGCCGGCAGTATCCAACAAGTGCGCCCATTAAAGGTCCTTGTTGATGTTGGCGAACAAAAGGACCTGCGCAGCTGACATTGGCTTGTGCGCCATAATTAAGTAGCAGGAGTACTGTAGTCGCATGTCCTCCATATGCAGCAGCAATAAGAGGATATAAGTACCCATCATTATGTGTATAGGCGTCAGATTTGGGCGGCGCATCATTGAATGATCGCGAATATGGATGTACATAGATATCATACCATAGCGAGGGCTTATTGGGATCAGCTCCTGAGCGCAGCAATGCCATTACTACATCATCATTTCCTTGTGCTGCAGCAACATACAAAGGAGTTTCTCCCCAGCAGTTAGTTGCGTTTACACATGAAGGTTCATGTGCACACATATATTCTGCTGTCTCGGGATAATCTTTGCGTATGGCAGAGCACAGTAAATTAGCAAGAAGATGCTCGCGTGTAGGTGTGCATATCTCCTGATGCGCACATTGCATAACGCTCAATCCGTTTTTATCACGTTCATATGTGCAAAAGTAATGTATCGTGCGATTGAGCGCTTGTATGTGTTCAATGCTTGCATAGAGTATTGTAGTACTAACAATAAACATGCTTGGCAGTAACCGCTTCATACGGCTCTGTATGTAGTTAGCGCTATTGCTGCATAAGATGCTCAAGCACAATCTGGCTCCAGCCTTCAAGGCGTTCAAGCTGCGCTTTGCATGTTTCAAGGGATACAAGCGCGCCATGCTTGAGTTCCGATTTGATACTTATTTCAGGTGAGTCGCCAGTTAAAAGGAGCACAAAGCCAATATGCACGTGGCCGACTTCATTAGTATCATCATTAAGAATACCAAGCGGTGTGATAGTAAGATTGCCTTGATAGTTTACTTCTTCGTGAAATTCCCTCTGTGCCCAATCAAAAAGTGTGGCGCCTTCCATATCTTCTTTGCGCACATGGCCGCCAATGCCAAGCGAGCATTTGCTGGCAAGGCGTTTTTCGGAGGCTGCACTTGAGCGCTCCATGAGAAAATACTGATCTTGGTAGCGGAAAATAAGATAGGGAATGATCTGCTTGAATGTGGGATCTTGCTCCATTAATGAGCGCGGATGAAACTCACCCTGCTGCGCAATAAGCGTGAGATATGGTTCCATGGCGACACTTTTTAGGCCATGCCATGCAGTATCTGCGGGGAGCAACAAGGATCGGCGGACTACGAGAATGTGTTCTTCAGCTACGTGCGGTGTAGCGTGCACTTGCTGTTGCGTTGATGCAGTCATGGGGGCCCTTTTTAAGCGGGTAAAACCGGCGTTTTTTTGACGATGAGAGTCAAAATACATAACATAAGAATATCAGAGACGCACTTCAGCCGCCACACGCGGCGCTTCCCTTTGAAGGTTTTGCATGAGTTACGATTTTCAGTCTATTGAACGCAAATGGCAGGATCGTTGGGAAAAAGATCCCGTTGCCAAAACTCGCCCCACCGGTGAGGGCAAAAAGTATTACTGCCTTGATATGTTCCCGTATCCATCAGGGTCTGGTTTGCACGTAGGTCACTGGCGTGGCTATGTGCTTTCAGATATTTATGCACGTATTAAATGGCTAGAAGGCTACAACGTGCTCCATCCGATGGGCTGGGATGCGTTTGGACTACCAGCTGAAAACGATGCAATCAAAAAAGGTATCCATCCTGCTACAGGTACCGCTGCTAACATCGCCCACTTTAAAAAACAATTGCGCCAGATTGCTGCAATTTACGATTGGGATAAAGAAGTTAATACCACTGATCCTGACTATTATAAATGGACACAGTGGAT
>JAGVMI010000097.1 GCA_020053845.1 Candidatus Babeliales bacterium | reverse complement strand
TAATCATGCCATGTATATGGTAACCCCACACGATTGTGAAGACGAATGTTCGCTTTCTATGCAGAGGTTATATCTGGTTCATGAGCCGTATGAATATGCAGCGCTTTCAGGAGAAACAGAGGCGCATGTTCTTGCACTTGGCCAAAGCGATGGCTATACGCAAAAAGTTCGCCTTCTACGTGAGGGAAAAGGACAGTATGAAATAATGGTGGCAGGTAGATTAAGCGGGTTAATTGGATCCGCGCAGAATACTGAGTACGTTACGGCTTTGAGTAGTTACAATAAGGCTTATGTGATAAATACATCTTCGGGAGTAAGTAGAATTATTGATTTGCAGCCTTCGCTTGGTGCATATAGTAAGCCAGCTTTATTGAGCGCATGTGGTACATTACTCATATATGCTGCCCAGCAAGATGAAAAAGGTAATCGAGGTTTGCATATTATTGAGCAAGAAATAGAGGTGCCGCAGAGAAGTTGCGCATCAATGCTCCTTAATGCACCTGGAAATTATGTGCAAAGCATTCTATCTAATGGCACATTAGTGATTGTTTAAACGAATGAGCAACTTTTCCACTTACCGTCTACTCAAAAGGCTGATACTGAATCTGCCGATCAAAAGAAACCATAGTCATCTGTCTGCATAAAAACTGCTTTTTACTTCACTTCCTGATTGTTCTATAGTGGGCACAAAAGGTAACTATGCCTGTGGGGAGATCAGTAAGTATGAAGCACTTCACTGTTCAATTTGACACATCTGCGGCTGTTGACGAGAGTGCAATAGCCGCTGCTCAGCATGAATTAGAAAAAATTATTGCATCGGTTGCGCATGAGCGTTCGCGGGGATATGAAACACCGTATGCATCCTTGCATTTGCCGGCAGATGGTGCACTGCGCACACGAGTTAAAGCATTAGTTGAAAAGAAAAAACAGCTCAAGCCGCATGTACTCATCGTGGTTGGTATTGGGGGTTCAAATTTAGGTACCTGGGCTGTGCATCAAGCATTGTACGGCATACTGGCTAATGAGCTTGATTCTGGCATGCGTGTGTACTATGCAGACACAGTTGATCCTGATGCCATGGCAGATATCGTAACGCTCATGAAAAAAGCGCTTAATGCGGGCCAGCGGGTGTTGCTTAATGTTATCAGCAAATCGGGCACTACAACGGAAACAATTGCAAACTACATGGTATTGCTCCAAGTGCTGCAGGACTATCATGCGCATGATTATCGTGATTATGTAGTGATTACTACTGATGAAGGCTCTGCGCTTTGGCGCTATGCACAATCTCACCAGTTTGATGCGCTTGCGATACCAAAATTGGTGGGAGGGCGTTACTCAGTATTATCTGCGGTAGGCTTATTTCCTCTCGCATTGCTTGGCGTTGATATCGATCAGCTTCATGCAGGAGCTGCTGCAGCAGTTGAGCACGGCCTAGTAACTGATATCGCGTATAATGTAGCAGCGCGTTCTGCTGCAATTTTGGCACATGCGTATCGTCAGCAGTACGTGGTACACAATATGTTTTTGTTTGGCGTTTCACTTGAAAGCTTAGGCAAGTGGTATCGCCAGCTGCTTGCTGAAAGTATTGGCAAGGAGTACGACACTGCAGGCAATCAGGCAAACGTGGGTATCTTGCCTACTGTTTCTATCGGATCCACTGATTTGCATTCTGTAGCACAGCTCTATTTGAGTGGACCGTATAATATCATTACGACGTTTGTGTCGCTTGAAAAACACAAGCATAATCTTATCGTGCCTGCAGGGCATGATATCGACCAATTAGTAGCACATATTGCGCATAAGCCATTAGCAACTTTGCTTGATGCGATATTACACGGCGTGTATGCTGCTTATAAACACACAGAGCGACCGTTCATACGTATTACATTACCTGAATGTTCAGCATGGTTTTTAGGGCAATTTATGCAATACGCAATGCTGCAGACAATGTATGTGGGGGCGCTGTTGCATGTGAATCCCTTTGACCAGCCGAATGTTGAATTGTACAAAGCAGAAACCCGAAAGATGCTTGCTCGTGAATAACTGCACCATCATAATTTTTGGCGCTTCGGGTGATCTTACCCGGCGTAAATTGATTCCTGCGCTCTATAATTTGATTTGTGGTGGCCGTATATCTCCTGCTCTCATTGTTGGTGCATCATTTGATGCATTAACAGGAGATGAGCTGTGCGAACGAGCACGTGAATTCATTAAGGTTGCTGATGAATCTGTGTGGAGCAATTTTAAAAAGCTTTTTGCCTACCATAAGCTTGATTTTAACAAGTACGAAGATTTTGAATCGCTGCATACGTTGGTAAAGCGTGAAGAAGCGGAACGCGGTGCCTCAGGGCAACGCATGGTATACACGGCTACCGCAGCAAGCTTTTTTTGTACCATTACTGATGCCTTAGCTCGTTCACGTATTGTGGAGCGCAAGGATGAACACGATACCACGTGGCATCGCATTGTGTACGAAAAGCCATTTGGTAAAGATCTTGAATCTGCTCTCGTAATTAATGCATGTATCAAGAAAGCGTTTGAAGAGCATCAAATTTACCGCATTGATCACTATCTTACCAAAGAGCTTGTGAGCAATATTTCGCTTATTCG
>JAGVMI010000099.1 GCA_020053845.1 Candidatus Babeliales bacterium | reverse complement strand
GTAGGCATAAGCATAAATTCTTGCACATGAATCGGGCTGTTCGCATGCATGCCGCCATTAATCATATTAAACATGGGACATGGTAAAATGACTGAGTCAAAATCGCACAAATACGCAATCATTTCGTAAAGCTCAGATCCTTCCACTAATGCCTGCGCCCTACAGACCGCCATACTCACCGCTAGAATAGCGTTTGCCCCCAGCTTTGACTTGTCATCAGTATCATCCAGCTCAATCATCATTACATCTGCCTGCACCACGTTAGGCTCATGCCCAATGAGACGGGGAGCGATCTTTTTTTCTATTGCCTTGATTGCTTTAAGAACGCCTTTGCCCATTAAACGGCTGCCTCCATCACGTAGCTCATGCGCCTCATGCTTTCCACGCGATAGACCCGAAGGAACCGAAGCGGTAACAGAAGTACCATCGCAGAGCACTAACTCACATTCAAGCGCTGGAAGCCCGCGTGAATCAAAGATTTCACGAGCAATGATAGCTTCTATTGTCATGACTACCTCTTTTTTAGGAAATGCGTTATGCAATCTCTTTTTTTGTACCATATAGACCCGAACAAATGCGAGCCTCGCCTGCGATAGCCCAGCATACGCAATGATACCGCAGCACGCATACTCCCATGAGTGTAGAATAGGCTCTCGCTTCGCGCAATTGAGTCTGGCGCACTTCACCCCTTCTTAGCGAGCTCAATAGCCAATAAAACATTCCAAATAAAAACAAGCTAATAGTTTTTGACTATATTTATCTTCAGGCAAAGAAAGGTGGGCACGTCATTTAATGGTATGCGAGCAGCATATATTTTAGATAAATGAAACGCCCCGTTTTTAAGCGGGGCGTTTTTATTATTTATCTTCTTTTTTTGCAGTAGGCGCAATGCGTAAACCACAATCTCGCAACTGAGCTTCATCAAGCGCTGATGGCGCTTCCATCATAGGATCAAAGCCGCGCTGCGTTTTTGGAAACGCAATTACGTCACGAATAGATTGTGAGCCAGTAAGTAACATAATAAAACGATCAAGACCAAGCGCTATCCCGCCATGAGGTGGGAATCCCAACTCTTGCGCTTCAAGCAAAAAACCAAATTTTGCTTGTGCATCTTGTTCACGCAGCCCAATCAACTCAAATACTTTTTTCTGTGATTCGGGATCAAATATTCGAATGGATCCGCCGCCAAGCTCGATACCATTAAGCACCACATCATATGCACGTGCTTTAATATCTCCTGGTTGCTTTTGTTCCCATCCCGCTTGTGGAGAAGTAAACGGATGGTGCTTTGCGCTCCAACGCTTATCCTTTTCATCATATTCAAGCAAGGGAAAATCGGTTACCCACAAGAAGCGCTTTTCGCCTTGTTTGATAACGCGCAAATCTTTTGCAAGCTCTGTACGCAATCTGCCAAGCAATTCCCACGTAGGCTCATAAGGCCCTGCCATAATAAAGAGTACACTTGATGCGCCAAATGATGGGAACGCACCCTTAATACGCGATGCGAAATCGGCAGGTAAAAACTTTGCTACAGGAGAATCAATTTCTTGACCATCTTTAGCATGCATCCACAATAAGCCTTTTGCTCCAAGCTTTTGCGCACGCTCTACCCAACGATTAAGCTCGGTATGCGAAAAATTATGGCCACCCACATGAATAGCACCAATTTTGCCACCCTTATCAAGTACTGCACGCAAAAAATTGAGTTGTGTATCATGAAAGAGTTGCGATGCATCCTGGATTTCAAAACCAAACCTCAAGTCAGGTTTGTCGCATCCATAATGTGCAAATGCATGATCATACGTCATGCGCTCAAAAGGAGTTGGTAAGTCTTGCTTGAGCACTTTTTTAAATACATACGCAAGTAGACGCTCAATGAGCGACATAATCATATCTTCTGACGGGAATGAAAGTTCAAGGTCAAGCTGTGTAAATTCTGGCTGGCGATCTGCACGTGAATCTTCATCGCGGAAGCATTTTGCTATCTGATAGTAACGCTCCATACCTCCAGCCATCAAAAGCTGCTTGTAAAGCTGCGGAGATTGCGCAAGTGCATAACCATTACCTGGGTAGATACGCGACGGCACCAAGAAACCTCGTGCGCCTTCGGGGGTAATTTTAGTAAGAACAGGCGTTTCTATATCGTAGAAGCCTTCGTTGTGCAAGAACTCACGCATTGCGAATACAACATTGTTGCGCAACGCGAGATTCGCATGCATATCAGCGCGACGCAGATCAAGATAGCGATATTTAATACGCAGTTCTTCTTCGACATCAGGCGCCTCTTCGAGCGTGAATGGCAATGCCTTTGCTTTGTTAAGCACCACTAACGAATCAACATGCATTTCCCACTTGCCCGTAGGAAGCTGTTCATTCACAGTTTGTGGAGCACGTTGCACTACGCTCCCCGATACCGCAATAACATATTCTGAACGCAAATGATGTGCCGCTTCGTGCACCGCTTTACTAATGTCAGGATTAAACACGAGCTGCATAAGGCCGGTGCGATCTCGAAGATCTATAAATATCAAACCGCCATGATCTCGACGGCGATGCACCCATCCTGCAAGATGAATCTTTTGGCCCAGTTGCTGAGCGCAAACTTGGCCGCAGCCTGTCGTTCGCTCAATCGCCTGCATGCTCACATGTATCCCTTACACAATAGAGTAATACGTGCCATACCAGCACACTTGTATCAACATTCTCAGTATATCAGGTAAGCAGGCTTTTTTAAGCGCTCTTAGCACGAAAAAAGCCGCTTTGTTACAAGCGGCCTTCTCATTATTCTTGTTTATTGATCCACTATCACTAGAAGCGATACTCAAGACCAATGTTAAATGTATAAGCGGTATCAGTACCTAAGTTTGGTATGCGCTCTTGATTGAAACCTGTGGTATCAAGACGGTCAAGCGCTTCTGATTGATCTTTAGTCAATGGCAGGCCACGAATATCATTGTAGTGCGATCCTGGGAAGAAAATGGATCCTACAAAGAATGCCTTGAGTGAATCAAGCACAAAATAGTGCATGAAAAGCGCAGTTTCCACACCAAGGAAATTGCTTGCAAGCGCATCCACTTGCTTACGCGTCTTCAGATCAAATTTACGGGTTGCTCTTTCCTGCCAATACACCAACAAGTTAGGATTCATTGCAAATCCTTCCAAACATCCTTGTGGCTTCCACAGCAACGCCGTACCGCAGAATACCAAGTTGGTAAAGCGTGATACGTTGCGTGCAAATTTATTTGGTGAT
>JAGVMI010000118.1 GCA_020053845.1 Candidatus Babeliales bacterium | reverse complement strand
CAAGTCACGCCAGCAGAAGCGTCGATTGTAGCAAATCTCTCATTGGGAATGCTGCACCCGCCATATGTAGGAACACAGTTTAATTTTGCTGAGAAAAGTCTCATCCCGGTGCTTGCGCTTTTGCTTGATTGCTCACAAGAATCAGTCAAGGATAGTGCGAAAAAATGGGGTGATTTAGGGAGTGTTCTGGTACGCGAAGATTGGCGTGGCAAGGGAGATCTTTCCATCAAAGACGTGTACAAAATGCTTTGCGATATAGAAAAAATAAGTGGAACGGGCTCGCAAGAAGAAAAAGCATCGGTTCTCAAACAGTTGCTCGAGCAGCTTGATGCTGTGAGTGCGAAATACGTAGTGCGTATTGTTGTAGGCAAACTGCGACTTGGCTTTTCAGATATGACAATTGTTGATGCGCTTTCATGGATGCAGGTAGGTGATAAGTCACTTCGTGGCGTAATTGAAGATGCTTACAATATTCGTGCTGATATTGGATTGATCGCGCACGTGCTCAAGCAAGAGGGGGTTGATGCGCTCAAAAAAATGCATGCGCAAGTGGGAATACCCATACGTCCTGCAGCTGCGGAACGTTTGCCCACACCAGAACAAATTATTGAGAAAATAGGTGTGTGTGTTGCCCAGCCTAAGCTCGACGGCTTTCGTTTGCAGATTCATATTGATAAAACGCATAAGCAGCCACGGATACATTTTTTCTCACGACATCTGCAGGACATGTCAGATATGTTTCCGGATTTGGTACTTGCCTGTCAAAAACTTAATGTTGAATCAATGATCTGCGAAGGCGAGGCGATAGTCTACGATCCCAATACTGGGGGCTTTTTGCCTTTTCAAGAAACGGTGAAGCGCAAGCGCAAACATGGCGTTGAACAAGCGGCACAGGAGATGCCATTGCGCGTCTTTCTCTTTGATCTTTTGTATCTTAATGGCAAAGATGTTCTCGATTTACCTCATTCAGCGCGGCGCAAAAAATTACTTTCCATTGTGCATGAATCAGGTGATGTACCTGTACAGGTGATTGAAGAGAAGAACATCGTGTCGGTGCATGATCTGCAAAATTACTTTGCGCAAGAAGTTGCCTCAGGGCTTGAGGGGCTTGTGATAAAAAAACCAGATGCGCTATATCAGCCGGGCAAGCGTAACTTTAACTGGATTAAATTAAAAAGGCGCCAGCAAGGGCATCTTGAAGACACGATAGACTGTGTAATTTTGGGATATTATGCAGGAAGTGGTAAGCGTGCTCATTTTGGTATAGGAGCCTTTCTTGTGGGCGTTTACAATAAAAAAGAAGATGTATTTGAGACGATAGCAAAGATAGGAACAGGCCTTTCAGATGAGGCGTGGAAAGCTTTGCGCAAAAAATGCGATGATCTTGCTATTGCTCGTGAGCCACACAATGTTGTAGTGCCCAAAGAACTCAAGCCAGATGTGTGGGTTGAACCTGAAATTGTGTGTAGCGTATTGGCTGATGAAATTACACTTTCTCCTGTACATACTGCAGCTAAAACGGAAAAAAACTTGGGGTTTGCACTTAGATTTCCGCGTATTACGGGATATCGCCCCGACAAAGGGCCATCTGAGGCAACCACAACTAGTGAAGTAAGTCGCCTCTATGAAGATCAAGCGATCAAGCAAGAGCGTGACACTGATACTGCTGATCAGGCCTAATATTTAGTAAATGACCTGCGTTGACAGGTGATTTGCAGATCGCCGTGTTACGGGATGTACAGGGCCTAGCAGGTGTAGCAAATAAAGGAGATAGGCTGCACTCTTGGTAAGATTTATGCCTTTTTTGATGTAGATATCGGGCAATACAAGATTTGGCTCTTTAGAGGTTGGGGTAATGCCCAGAGGAATGTAGACCCATTTTGGTTTGGCAAAAATGATGATCGACTCAACGGGTATCTGTCCTCTTTTGGGCGCTTCACGTTCTGTTGCATTCCAGAAATATAGTCCCGATTCATCATCTTTTTGCAGGTTGTACATGAATGCTTGAACAGATCTGCCCGGTTCGAGTTCCCAGTGATGTACGGTTTGTTCAAACATGATAATCGGTATGGCGCGATCGGTAACGATGATGGGTACCGCAGGGCCGCTGTGTTTGCGTGGGAAGATGATTTGACCCGATTGGTCGGATACTTCGAAGAAGCCTCCATATGAAGCGCATACGCCCGCAACGCCTGATTGGTAGAATGTTGCTTCCATGGTGTATTGAGCTATTTTGCCGGGCTTTTTAATTTTTTCCTGCCGGCGCTCCGCTTCTTGAGCTTCCACAGGATATGGCTTGAAAAAAAGCGTGATCACGTTGTCGGCACCAAAGCTGTAACATGGCACCAAAGCTGCTACAATAAAGAGTGAATTGATATGCTTCATTGCCCTGATTCCCCGATCCGTTAGAAGATCCTGCCCATGTCGATCCTAGCACAGGTGGATAGTGGCGATCCATGGTTTTAAAAAGGTTTAGCGTGACTGAGAAGAAATTTGAGCAGGTATGGAATGAGTTTGTTGCGGGATACAAGCTTACTGCACAGCAATCGCAGCAGTTTGCGCGTTATCTTGAGATGTTCGTTGCATGCAGTGCTGATATGAATATTACGGCTATAGAAGAACCAACAGCTATTGTCCGCTACCATTTTCAAGATTCACTTGCCATAGGTGAAGGCATGGATATGCAATCGCTACGAGCGGTTGCGGATGTGGGTTCGGGCGGAGGCTTCCCTGGGTTACCGATTAAAATAGCCTACCCGCATCTTTTTGTTGTACTTATAGAAACTAACAACAAAAAAGCTGACTTTTTAGAAGATGTTATTGCCCAATTGGGCCTTACTAATATCGAAGTAAGTCGCTATGACTGGCGCACTTTCTTGAGAAAGACCACCTATACACTAGACCTTTTTGTTTCAAGGGCATCCCTGCATACTGATGAGTTAGCGCGCATGTTCAAGCCTGGTTGTTTGTATCGCAATGCGCAGCTTATCTATTTTGCTTCAACAGCATGGGAGCCTACAGATCGCGATATGCCATACTACCGTCGCGAACATGAATATACTGTAGGCTTGAAAAGAAGAAGGCTTATTTTTTTTGCGCGTGCAGATGAGCTTATCGCGGACTAAATTTTACATTCTTGCCATATTCTTCTATAACTAAAGGTGCAAAAAAGTGAGGTTAATAGGCTTTTAAGCCTGTTATTGAAGTTTCGGCTCGGCTATCGGTGCAGCAATCAGCTTTTGTATATGCCGTTTGGTGCAGCGCGCCAAATCCCAGAGGATCAAAAAAAGATGAAGAAGGGCCTTTTTGCAAGCTATATCGCTGGCATAACCGATACAAAGTATGGTGAAACATATCGCACTATTATGCGTTATTTAATGCCTGAGTATGTATCCGCGCTCTTACTATTTTCAATACCTTACTGGTTGGATTCTTATTTTATTAGCCAGCTTGAATCTACATCTACTTATGCCACTGTTGGCATTACCAATAGTTTGATACATGCACTGCTTAAACTGGCAGAATCGCTTTCTGTTGGCGCAACAGTACTTTGCGGTCGATTTAACGGTATGGGAGCTTTTGCTGATGTGGGCAGATCCGTACGTGATGCTTTTTGGGCAGCATTTTTTGTAGGTGCTACCATAGCTCTTTGTTTGTACGTAGGGGCTCCTCTTATTTGCTCATGGTATGGGCTATCACCTGCTATGGCAGAGCTGGGAACGCCATTCTTGCGGATGAGAGCTGTAGGCGTCTTTTTTAGTTTTTTATATATGTCGCTTATTGGCTTTATGCGCGGAATAAAAAATACTAAAACGCCTATGCAGATAGTAATGCTTGGATCTGCAGTGTTCGTGCTGTTTGATTATCTACTTATTTTAGGTAATTGTGGCTTTCCTGCGCTGGGGCTTCGTGGTTCGGCAATAGCTTCAATGATTCAGTATGCAACTATGTTTGTTGCTGCATTTGCGTATATTCTCTCAAGCTCTGAAGCCAGGCGCTATCTCGTTGATATGTTTGCGCCGTTACGTAGTCCAACGTATCTCAAAGAGATTCTACTTATTAGCTGGCCTGTTGCGCTTGATAAGATTGTATTTGCAGCTTCGTATATGTGGCTTGGCAAAGTGATATGCCCAATGGGCAAATATGCAGCAGCAAGTTTCTGCATAGTGCGTGAGATGGAGCGATTTGCTTTGCTTCCGGGTATTGCGTGTGCGCAGGTTATTACGTTCCTGGTCAGTAACGATCTGGGGGCAAATAACTGGCATGGGGTAAAAAGCAATATCAAAAAAACTATTTTCCTCGCATCTATACTTGTTTTCAGCGTATTAATAATACTCTCGATGCTATCTGGAGAGGTTATTGGTATTTTTGATCGCAAGGGAGCATTTACTACGCTGGCGGCTACTATATTTCCCCTAGTGAGTATTATCTCATTTTTTGATATACTCCAAGTTATACTATCCGGTGCCCTTCGAGGCGCTGGGGATGTCAAGACCGTTATGTACGTAAGATTACTTGTGTGTCTTGGCTTTTTTATTCCTGTTTCGTATCTGTTTTCGTATCTGCCAATCGAGAATCAGGCAATTAAACTTGTCCTTATTTACGGTTCGTTCTACATAGGAACGGCTATTATGAGCCTGATATATATTAATCGCTTTCGCGGTAACGATTGGAAGGTCAAAATCGTTAAAGGGAACACATGACAAAGATTTCCCGTGAAGAAGTACTCAAAATTGCAGCAATGTCTAACATTGCGCTTCATGAGGATGAAATAGAGCCTTTAATTCAGCAGTTGGAGCAAGTGCTCTCCTATGCTGCTCGCGTTGCCGAGGCTGAAGAGTGCCTTTCCCATGATGCGCATAGAAATGTGAATGTCTTTCGGGAAGATGTTGTTGAATGTGCTAATGCTCAAGCGATCCTTTTACGAGCTCCTGAGCGCGAGGGTGACTACTTTGTAGTGCCAAGGATTATTGAAAACAGCTAGAGGTATGCATGAAGAATCTTGCTTTTGCGACTATTAAAGAACTCCAAGGTTTATTGGCACGCAAAGAATTATCACCACGTGAAGTGATTGAGTATTGTGTGCGTCGATTTGAAGCTTTTGATCCAGAACTTAAAAGTGCACTTGAAGTATTTGATGTCGACTCGATAGAGAAATTTCAGACATCCCAAGGCAAACTTACCGGCATTCCTGGACTTATTAAAGATAATATTTCCATGGAATCACGCCGCATGACGTGCGCATCGAAGATCCTTGAAGGCTTTACTGCTGTGAAGGATTCAACGGTTATAAATCGCCTTAAGCACGCGGGCGCGCCCCTTATTGGGCGTGCAAATATGGATGAGTTTGCCATGGGCAGCTCTACAGAAACGTCTGCATATCAGAAAACTAAAAATCCATGGGATACATCACGTGTTCCTGGTGGTTCAAGTGGCGGATCAGCAGTAGCAGTTGCAGCGGGACTTGTTCCCTGGGCACTTGGTACTGAAACTGGCGGGTCGGTACGCCAGCCAGCGGCGTTTTGCGGCATTATGGGCCTCAAGCCAACGTATGGCTTGATTTCACGCTATGGGGTGGTGGCCTATGGATCTTCACTTGATCAAGTGGGGATATTCACACGCTCTGCATATGATAGCGCGGCGGTTCTTTCGGAGATTGCTGGCTATGATATTAACGACTTCTCCAGCATTCCCGTTGAGAAAGTTGACTATACGCTTGAACTCGAGCGCGGCATTGAAAAAGGTTTGCGTATTGGTGTTGTTGATAACGCCATTAATGCGCAAGGTATGGATCAGGAAGTTGTGAATGCAGTTAATGAAGGCATTCGCGAGCTCGAAAAAGCTGGTGGTGTTATTAAACGCATCTCGCTTCCTATTCTTGATTACAGCGCAGCAACTTACTTTATCATCAGTCGTGCAGAAGCAGCATCAAATCTTGCGCGTTTTGATGGCGTACGCTATGGAGCGCGTGCGAAATCAAATAACTTGAGCGAGCTGTACAAAAGATCTCGCCATGATGGCTTTGGCCCAGAGGTGCGTGCGCGCATTATGATAGGTAACTATGTACTTTCGGCAGGGCACGCAGGCGCATTCTACGAAAAGGCGCAAAACGTGCGTCGCGCAATTCGTGCATCATTTGCACATGCGTTTAAGGAAGTTGATGTCCTTGTGATGCCAACGCATCCAGCGCCAGCATTTACTTTT
>JAGVMI010000081.1 GCA_020053845.1 Candidatus Babeliales bacterium | reverse complement strand
GGCTTGCTCAACGAGGCAACTAGGATAAGCATGCCACGGTCATTTGACGCCCTGCACGTTCTTTCTGCCGACGGTTGGAGAAGAAGTGCTCATCACATGCAGTGCACACGTTGTAATCAAGATGAAATGCCTCTTTGCTTACGCCCATTTGCTCAAGCATAAGGCGATTAAGGCCGGGCAGATCAAAGTAATAGGATTCTCCGTGCCACTGAATAATTTCGTCCGCAAAAGGACTCTGCGCAAACGCCTTACGTACATCATCGCGCACTTGATAACAACATGGCTTGATAGAAGGGCCAAAAAATATTTGCACCTGATCAAAGTGCGTACCAAATTCTTTCTGCATGTGCGTAAGCATAGCAGGGCCTACTTCGCCCACTGATCCCCGCCACCCTGCATGTGCGACACCAAGCGCATGATGTTGACGATCGTAACACACAATAGGAAGGCAATCTGCTGTCATAATACCTAAACCCACATGAGGCAATCGTGAAATCAAATAGTCGCCTTCGCGTGCAAATGATTTCCAATCTTCACAATCAGAGGTAATTACATGGCCATCAGCCTTGTGTACCTGATCAAGGAATATAAGCGAGCGTGCATGCAAAAGCTTACGCATGCCATCAAAGGGAGCGATAGAAATGAGTGGCAGATCAATATCTTTAAGCGCGCGATATTGATCAGGAAAAAGCGCATCCTGCGCATTGCCAAAATAGATAGTAAGCGACGGCGTTTTATGAACGATCATCTTCTGCCTGCCTATGCTGCATAAGGGGTAACCAGATAAACGTATTCGATAGCATACCCAAGAGCGATTATATCGCAAAGGGACTAAAAAAAGAGGACCCTCATCGAGTCCTCTTTCTCGTGCATCTAATGCTTATTGACCAGAATACTCATCATGCTCTGAAGCTTTACGACGCAAAAAGGTTGGTACATCAAGATCTTGTAAATCAAGATGAGCACCTTCATGCTCTTTGAGTACTTCTTTAACAACGTCTGGCGCTGGCGCTACATAGTGCTCTATTACTTCTTGCTCCACAGCAACTGCCACTTTTTCAGAGCGATCGAGCACTGCTTTTGCACACAGTGTTTGCTCTTGTGGCAGTTCACGCTCAAAACCAGTAGCTATGATAGTCACCACTACATCATCGCCAAGCGATTCATCAATTACTGAGCCCAGGATTATATTTGCATCTTCATGCGCTTGTTCATACACGATCGAAGCAGCTTGGCTTATCTCATGTAATCCAAGCGATCTGCCACCAGTAATGTTAAGCAGCACGCCGTGCGCACCTTTCACACTCATATTTTCAAGCAATGGCGATGATATTGCGTCAATTGCAGCCATGCCCGCACGGCCCTCACCCGATGCGCGACCAGTACCCATAACAGCAAGGCCACGATCTTTCATAATTGCGCGCACATCTGAGAAATCAACGTTGATATACCCATGCTTGGTAATAATATCGGTGATACTACGCACCGATTGACTGAGCACATCATTGATCATTGCAAAAGCATCGATCATAGAAACATGCTCATCAACAACATCAAGCAGTTTTTGGTTTGGGATAACAATGAGCGTATCGCTCTCTTTTTCGAGCTCTGCAATAGCATCATCTGCTAAACGAGCGCGACGCTTACCTTCAAAGGTAAACGGTTTAGTGACAATTGCTATGGAAAGAATATTTTTCTCACGCAATGCACGTGCAATTACAGGCAATGCTCCTGAGCCTGTTCCTCCGCCCATGCCACCAGTAAGAAAAACAATATCCGCATCGTCGACAACTTCCATGATCTTATCAAGATCTTCTTCAGCTGCGCGACGTCCTACCTCAGGATTGGCTCCTGTGCCAAGCCCCTTGGTTGATTTCACCCCTATTTGTACTTTGGTTTGCGCCTTTGATATTTCAAGCGCTTGTGCATCAGTGTTTGCAGCAATACACTCAATACCCTGATATCCCGAATCTATGATGCTATTGATCGTATTTCCTCCAGCTCCCCCAACCCCGATAACCTTGATAGTGGCAACTGGAATGGCACGATCGTGCTGGTCTTGCTCAAATTCAATCATTTGTTCTCCTTTTATAGCATCAGAAGAAATCCAAAACCCACGATTTCATGCGATCAAGTACTTTTTTAGCAGAAAATTGTTCCACACCACCCAGCGTAATATCGTGACGCTTTTTAAGCACATGCACGAGCAAACCATACCCTGTTGCATATACAGGGCTATTAAGCGACTCAGGAAGTGCAAACTCGACATAGGGCGTACCAATACGTACGGGAATATCAAGAATATGCGCTGCAAGTTCATCCATGCCAGTCAGCAATGAGCCACCGCCAGTAAGCACCATGCCTGTCGATATAAACCCGCCAATCTTCTTACTGATAATCTCTTCATGCACAAGCATGATCAGCTCTTGAGCGCGCGGTTCAATAATTTCGCGTATTGCACGGCGCGTTACCTGGTGGGCCGTTTTGCCTTGCACGTCAGCTACAAGAATCACATCATCCATATGCTCTGCGCATAAGCCTACGTCACCAAACTCTCTTTTAATGCGCTCGGCTTCATCTTTAGTTGTACGCAAACCGATAGCTAAATCGTGCGTAAAATGATTTCCCGCTATGGGCAATACTTTGGTATGCCTAATGCTGCCATTTTGATATACAGCGAAATCTGATGTGCCCCCGCCTATATCAAGAACAGCCACGCCCAGCTCACGTTCATCTTTACTGAGCACTGCATCTGCTGATGCCAGTTGCTCGAGGATAACATCGCTCACATGAATGCCTGCACTTTGGCAGCATTTGATTACGTTTTGCACTGAAGCTACTGAGCCTGTAATAATATGCGCTTGCACTTCAAGGCGGATGCCATGCATGCCCAAAGGATCTTGGACCGTGTCGCGACCATCAATCACAAAATATTGTGGCAACACATGCAATACTTGTTGACCCTCGGGAATGGGTATTGCTTGTGCAGCATCAAGTGCTGCAGCCACATCATGCTTGCTGACTTGCCCTCGCTTGATGGACACAACGCCATGTGAGTTGAATGATTGGATATGTGCTCCTGAAACACCGACGCATGCATTGTTGATTGTGGTGCCTGCCATAAGCTCTGCTTCTTTAACTGCAGCGCTTATTGAGCGCACAGTTCGTGCAACGTCGACAACTACTCCTTTT
>JAGVMI010000031.1 GCA_020053845.1 Candidatus Babeliales bacterium | reverse complement strand
GATGCAGGGACTATTTCGTCTCAAATCATTGAATGTACCGTAAATAATGCCTCTGGGAATGGTATCAGTGTAGCAGCAATAGCAGGCAATATGGTTGTCAGCTGCGCTGTATCAAACGCTGCTCTAGGAGCATACCCAGGCCCAATCCCTCCTTTAGCCCTCATTGCATCAGGAGCGGCAATGGTAGCTGCAGCTGCAAACAAGTGGATTAATATTAGCCTTCCATAATTACGCATATCGCACATAAAACAATGCCGCGCGTTATTTTTAACGCGCGGTTTTTTATGAGGAATATCCCATGCGCCAATCTACTATCGCGATTGTTGGCAGTGGAGCTGTTGGCTCTACGATTGCCTACCATCTCATCCTTAAAAATGTTGTGCAGCGCATACTGCTTATCGATGCAGACGAACAAAGATGCACTGGGGAATACCTAGACCTGAGCGACGCACTTCCTTTTAGCCACACGTCATTTTTGCAACAGGGAACGCTCGAGCAAGCCCGAGATGCCGATATTATTGTAATCGCAGCAGGAAAGCGCCAAAAGCCAGGCGAAACAAGGGAAGTTCTATTGCAAGCAAATGCGGCAATTATTTCTTCGATTGCCGAGCAGCTTCACCCTATAGGTGATCACACCGTGGTGATCATGGTAACCAATCCCGTAGACACTCTCACGTGGTATGCACATAAGCTGTTGCAGACACAGCCACACCACATTTTTGGCACCGGTACAGCACTTGATACACAGCGCCTGCAAGTTGCAATAGGGCGTGCGCTAAATATAGCTCCTGCATCTATACATGCATACATGATGGGTGAGCACGGCGACAATCAGTATGCTGCGTGGTCTCGAGCTCTTGTAGGGGCACAATTAATAGAAACAAGCAATATTCTTACTGCTCAACAGCGCGATGCTATCGAAAGCGAAGTACGCAACAAAGCGTACGCTATCATAGAAGCAAAGCAAGCCACCTATTTTGGCATTGCCGCATGCACTGCTCAATTATGCACATACATTATGTGCAATACTCATGCAGTGCTTCCCGTTTCTTATTATCACAAAGAACATGATGTATGCATTAGCGCTCCCATAGTGCTTGGCAGACAGGGAATAATAAGCCATCTTGCATACGAACACAATGAAAAAGAGGCTACACAGTTTGCACACGGTGTAGCCTCTCTTATTTCATTCAATAAACGTGTTACGCGAGATTGTCAGGATTAATATTCGATGGATCACGCCCAATTATAATCGTTACGATATCATTCGGATGCACTATTTTATGTGCAGCTTCTTTCACTTGCTCAAGTGAAATGTGCTTGAGTACATCTGCACGCTTGTCAAAATAGTCTTTAGGGAACTTGTAACGATCGATAAAGAGAAATGCTTGCGCCATACCGCGATTAGATGCAAAGAAATCTATAACGCTACTTTCAACGGCACGGCGTGCTTCTTCAAGCTCTTCATACGTTAAGCTGTCTACAGCATGTTCAATCGTATCCTTAATAGCGCCAATCGCCTCATTACAACGATCAACAGATACGATAGTTCTTACCATAAACATGCCTGGCTGCTCATCTGCTCCCGCAACAGCCGAACCGGATATTCCGTAGAATAATCCTGACTGCTGACGCAGCTTAAATAGACGCGAACCCATTGATCCAAGCGCCCCGCCGCCAAATACCTGATCAAATAATACCAACTTATCATAGTCAGGGTGTTTTCTATCTACTGATGCGCGCACCAGTGTGAGCACAATCTGATCACGATTAATAGGATGCTTAACTTCAAATACTGCTGGTTTTTTGAGCGCAGGGAATCGCACATCTTCAACCGTTACCTTTTTCCATGTGCCCAAATGCTTCTCAATAAGAGTAATTAGTTTGGATTCATCAAAGTCACCAACAACAGCTAATCGCGCTCCGTATGGGCTCATATAGCGCGCATAAAATCCTTTGAGATCTTTTTGTGTAATAGAGCTTATAGAATCAAGCGTGCCAAGCCCATTCTTACTGTAAGGATGGCCTTCATAAATAATTTCATTGGTTATTTGCGATGCAAACTGACGCGGCTCATCCCAAAAATTATGAATTTGAGAGATAATCTGCTGGCGCACCTTCTCAAGCTGCTTTTCATCAAATGTTGCATGCTGTACCAATTGAGAAAGAATATGCAGACCAAAATCAACATCATCAGCAAGCATGCTCATGGATATGGTACCTGCAGACGTGCTTATCGACACACCGCGATTTTCAACTTCGTGCGCAAACTGTTCCGCCGTGTATTGATCCGTACCCTCTACAAGCATTTTAGCCATAAAGCGACACAGGCCCTGCTTATCAATCGGATCATAATCTGAGTCGCCCTTAAGATCTAAGATCAACTCAACTTTTGGTGTATTTGGATTGCGATATGAAAGTATCTTCAAGCCATTGCTCAATACTGTTTCACGCGCCTGTGGGAAATTGAATCCAGTCAAATCCTTTGGCTCTATTTGCAGTGCACATACAGGATCTTCAACTTCAGTCGTACGCACACGAGCTGCTAAAATACGATTATCTTCTTCATCTGAAAGTTCTTGCAGATGTTTCCATATTGGCTGCTCGCTGTCGGGCATAGGCAGCACAAAACCTTTATGCATTATTGCAGGGCGCAGATATTGCTTAATGATTTCAAGCGCATCTTTTTTAAATTGTGCAGGATTACCATCAAGTGAAGTAAATACGTAATCCTGATCGCCCGTTGCTAAGAAATATTTGCCAATTTCATACGCCTGGCTTTCAAAATCTTCAAGCAACCCACACAAGCCAAGCTGTGCATACTTAATCGCCTTGGTAAACTCTTCATCGCTAATACCTTCACGTGCGATGCGTTCAATTTCATCTTTGATGATTTGCTCAATAGCCGGAATATCTTCTACACGCTTTGGTTCACATACAATGAAAAGCAAACTGTGATCAAAAAGATTGTCATTACTTACATCAAGCGATGTAGCAAGCTGCAACTCTTCAACTATCTTTTTGTACAATCTTGATGATTTACCTTTACCCAAAATCCATGCTACCAGATCAATAACATGGTCTTTTTTATTGATAGATCCTGGGGTTACAAAAGCATACAGCGCGATCGGCTTCTTTACTTCACGATAAAGCGTTACCGATTTCGAGATTAAATCTTGGTTAAAATAATTTTCCTGGCGCTCGTATGTAGAATTCGGCTTAATCGATTCAAAATAGCGTTGTGCGTGTGCAAATACTTCTTTTGGATCAACATCACCTACTACTACAAGCGTTGCGTTATTGGGCACGTAATGTTTCTTGTAGAAGGATTTGAGGTCACGCGATGAAACGCTCCACAAATCTTGCTTGTAGCCAATAATAGGATGGTGATAGGGATGATCGGAAAATATCGTTCCTATTATCTCTTCAACAAGCGCATGCACATAGCGATCTTTGTACAGCTTCAGCTCTTGAATGACAGCCTTCATTTCAGAGTTGAGCATGTCATCTTTAAATCCACAATTCACCATGCAGTCGGCCATAATCGGAAATGCCTCTTGCCAGTGCTGACTTGGGAGATTGAAAAGGTAGCCTGTATAATCATACGAAGTGAAAGCGTTACAATCGCCGCCGAGCTTGTGGATTGTAGCATCTATATCAGATTCAGAAAGCGTATTTGTTCCCTTAAAGATCATGTGCTCAATAAGATGTGCTATGCCGCGCTCTTTATCGTGTTCATCGCGCGAGCCTACG
>JAGVMI010000066.1 GCA_020053845.1 Candidatus Babeliales bacterium | reverse complement strand
TGATAGTTGGACGCGGCGTGAGGCAGTTGAGTATGAAAGATTCACCACCCACATATGTTGGCTCAGAGCGCACATCATCTTTTTCGCATACTTGGTGGTTTTCATCGGTGTGAACAAGTGCAATGTCAACCAAGTTAACTGAGTTATTCACGAACATTGCAGCTCTGTTGTATGCAAGGAAGATGCCGCAATCTTGCTCGAAAGTACGTGCTAAGAAGATATCATCTGTTGAGCTTGGGTAGCCTGGGAAGAGTGGACCACCGTTGGTGCCAATATTGTTTGTGGATACTTCAAGCGAGAGAATTTCTATCTTGCTTTGGAATGTATTTGCGGTGTTTACACCATCAATGATGAGAGGACCTTCAACATCCCACACAATATCGCCAGCATCAGGCGTTTGCAGCAATGGAGTTACTGTGTATGGGTTTACCACAAGCGATGGATCAATACCCATATCAACAATATTACCGGTGCTATCAATACCCGATCTGAAGTACATAGCAGAGTTTGAGTTAACAAAGATAGTTGGTGTAACTGCTAGAGGATTGTATGAACCATCAACAAAGAACGCTGATGGGTTACGCGACTTAAGTGGTGGAGTTTCTGAAAGCCCGCAATTGCTGATCGTAACTTGTGGACACTGGTTATTCGCAAGGCCTACATAGTCCAACCCAGCATTGCCGTTAATTACCATCAATGCGTTATTACCTATCACAAAACCATGGCGCACACCGCTGAAAGTACCTTTGTAGTTCACCTTATCACTTGCTGCACCATGAAATCCTGTTGGATCAATAAGCAGATCGCCAAACACCGTATTGCGGTTGGTAACCAGAAGCAACGCTGACGCTGATTCTGCTGGAGCGCCGCCGTTTACTATTTGGAAGTCTGCAAGTAATCCCGCTGAAGTTGTACGATCAATATCAGCAGATACAATCGTCAATGGATTGCCATTCGTAGTCAGCACACCAGTAATAACCACCGCAGCCGTATCGCGGATGTCAAGCATCATGCGACCATTGTTTGGCAATGGATTTGCAGGATCAAAGCGTATTACGCCGATGTCATCAGGCTGGTTGCTGATAGGTGTGGTCGAGAGGAAGCCCATGAGCGAGTTTTGTTCGCCAATGCGCACCACCGTGTTGAGATTTTCAGTTGCAAGCGTATCTTGGCGCTGGAAGAAGAGCGTTGGGCCATTTTGTGGATTCATCAAAACATAAAGTTCTGTGCCGCCACTTCCTACGATGTTGCCAAACGTCAGTGTGCGACCGCCACCCATAAAGAAGTTAACGCTACCCAATCCACTTACTACGATAAGCAAGGGAGTGTTGTTGCCATCAAGCGAGCCTATAAACGAGAGATCGTTCGACGCATTGATGTTGAAGTTAACGTTCAAGCCAGCAGCAGCTGTGATGTAAAGCTGAGATGCACCAATATCGTTACCACGCACTGTGGATGGACTCATGATGGTAACGTTTACGTCAGCAGTGTTTGCCTGAATCGAGTTCGCTCCAAGCTTGAGCTGAACGTCGCCATCGATGATGAGATTCATATCTATGACGTCTGCGGGGTTGGGAGTTGAATCCCATAAGATTGTCGCCGCTTGCGCGAACGAGGATCCCACAAGAAGCGCGATAAGGCACGCGCGAAATGCGCATCTGGTGCGCTCAAGACTATTCATACTCTCGTCCTTTTTTAGGGTGCCCTCACTACCTCACACCTACTCTACTTTTACTCTGCTCCTGATCATAAGCACCACGGACAGCTATAAAGCAACCATCCGTTGAACGATCATGCATTATATGCATTACCTGCTGAAAAAACATGATAACCGCAGCTTTTATCCGAGCGTTACCCTTAGCTTTACCTCCGCACTGCTGTTTTGTCAACAATGCGAACCGGTGCTGATCACCCCTTAAGACCGATCCACAAAGCATCTAATTTTTGGCGCGGAATTGATGATGGGAAAAACCGTAAACGACTGACAAGCTCTGGCGTTGGTTCAGTAAACGGGATACCGTACTGCTCAGCTTCAATCGATACTGACTGTATTGGAGACATGAATCCATGCTTGTTTGCATACTTACTTAAAATCTCTGGCTGATAGAGATAGTTAAGAAATTGGTATACGAATTCGTCACGGTCAGTGGAACGAGGAATAGCAAATGAATCGATAACCCAAAATGATCCTTCTTTGGGCACAATGAACGTCATGTTTTTATCTTTACGCAATGCATTAGTAACATCAGCATTATTCGAGATAACAACAGAACACGTTTTTGAAAGCAATAGGTAATCGGCACGCAGATCTGAATAGATCGCCACATATTTTTTTTGCGCACGAAGCAATGCACTCAGCTTGTACCATTCTTCATGAGAAAGGTTGCCAACCTTGCCAAAATAATACAGCATCGCAATAGCAGCAAGCTCTCGCGCATCCTCAAGCATGCCAATTGAACGCTCTTTTTGTGCAGGATCAAATGCAAGGCTCCAAGAATCACTAGGCAGCTTACCGCCAAACTGATTTGTATCTACTGCAAGCCCGTACAAACTCCACACGTAAGGAATTGTGTAATCATTGTTTTGATCAAATGGATGCCCGAGCAATGTAGGATACAGATCTTTCCAAAAGTTGAGGCGCGATTTATCGATCTTCTTTACTGCACCTTCTTTAAGCAACAGATCAGTTACATAATCGGATGCCATGATAAGATCGTAGCCTTTTCCTTGCCCCGACTTAATTTTTACAAAGAGCTCTTCATTAGTTTCAAAGTAGGTAATGTACACTTTGATGCCCGTTTTTTGCTCAAAAGCACTTACAAAATCTGCGCTCAGGTTTGTTGGCCATGCAAGAATACTGATGCTGCGCTTGCTTTTAAAAAGATCAACAACTTGACCCGAAAATAAAAAGAGCATCGTAAGCGTAAGCCAAAAAAGTACAATGAGCGTGCGCGCAATGGCGCGTTGGTAGGTTACCATCATTCTGCAGCCCCTCCCTTTCTTACATAAAGAAGAAAGAAAATAAGCACCAATAAACCACTCGTGGTAAGCATAAGCGCAGAAAGCGCACTTACCAATGGTGATGAGCCAGAGCGCAATACGGAAAATATATACAGCGGCAATGTTTGAGATGAAGCGCCTGAACAAAAGAATGAAAGCACAAAATCATCAAATGAAATAATAAAAACCAGGAGCGCCGATGCGATCATTGCAGGAGATAAAAGGGGCAAGATGACTGAAAAAAACGTTTGCCATTGCGTTGCACCCAAGTCGAGCGATGCCTCAATGAGCTGTTTATCGAGTTCTAAAAACCGTGCATGCACAATTGGCACTACATATCCCAAACCAAGCAGCGTATGGCTTGCAATGAGGGTAATAAGCCCAAGCGGAACCGAAACAAAGTAGAATAAACTTAACAAGCCCACCGCCAGTACAATTTCGGGAATTGCAAGGTTTGCATAGAACGTCAAAAGAAGCGAACTCGTTCTGCCGCGCACACTGAAATACACAATAAGCGCGCCAAGCACTACAGTCAAAATTACCGTGCTTATTGCTACGGTAAGCGAATTATAAAGCGCATGCCACACTTCATCTGAGCGTAACAGCTCATGATACCAGCGTGTGGTAAATCCAGTCCACGTGTATCCAATTGAATTGCTGTTGAACGAAAATACCAGCAATACCGCAACAGGCAAATAGAGGAAAAGATATGCACACATAGCAAAAAAAGGAAGCATAGCAAGTTTCCATCTGCGTATCATTATTCCCCCTCCCGCGCTCCATGAGCGTATCGATTGTTGCACACTTTATTAACAAAAAGCGCGATGCCCAAAAGAATGATTCCCGCTATCACGGTAAATGCAGAACCAAGCCCATTATCACGCGCTACAAAGAAATAATATGATATCAATGAGCCTGTCATCATATAGCGCGCACCGCCTATGAGGGTTGGAATAGCAAACTCGCCAAATGCAGGCACCATAACAAGTAACAATCCCGTTTTGATGCCAGGTAATGTCAGTGGAATGGTTACACGCATAAATGTTTGCCAAGGCGTTGCGCCCAAATCTGCAGAAGCTTCAAGAAGCCGCGCATCAAGCTTGTCTAAAATACTATAGAGCGGCATTACCATGAAGGGCAGATAACAGTACACCATCACTACAAACGTAGCAATAACAGTATGCGCAAGATGTAATGGTTCACTTATTATGCCAAGCTTGAGCAACACAAAATTAATGAGGCCATTCTCTTCAAGCAAGAAAAACCATGAGTACACAAGTACGAGGAAGTTTGTCCAAAAAGGAAGGATAAATAAAAAAAGAAAAAGCCGTCGCCAGCGCTTTACGCGTAACACGATGTAATACACCACAGGGTACGCAATCAAGAGTGCCGTAGCGGCGGTAAGGCTTGCAAGCAAAAAAGATCGTGCAATAATGCGTGCATGTGCCCAGGTAAATACTGCAGCATAATTAGCGAGTGTGGGCAAGAAAGATCCACTCTCTCCTGTAAAGCTCAACACTACTATGATAAGAACTGGAATGAACAAAAAAAGTACTTGCCACACAAGGGCAGGTACCATAAAGAAGAAGGGAAGCTCACCCTTGAAAAGTGATTCAAATCTTTTCATCGCTCCAGCAGCACCGCATTCTCTTTTTGCCAATATAAATACACCTGATCATCATAATCGATTACTTCTTGAGGGAAATGCTCCTCATTTTGTTCAAACACATGCAGTAGTGTGCCATTTTTAAGGCGCACATTATACTGCGTTGAACGGCCATGATACACGATTGAAGCTACCGTACCCACAAGCATGTTTGAAAAACCTTGCATAGGCACTTTGCTGATTTCTATCTTTTCTGGTCGTAAGCTTAAAAATACCAGCGTATTCTCGCGTGTCCATGTTTTATCACGAGGCACTGCCACTTCAAAAAGGCCAAGCCCTTCAAATTCTATTTTCTGGCCATCACCCACGGCACGCAAAATACCTTTAATGATGTTGGTTGTGCCCACAAAGCGCGCAACAAATGATGAAACAGGAAACTCGTAAATTTCTTTAGGAGTGCCAACTTGCTCTATCTCACCTTCATGGTTCATGATTGCCATATAGTCGGCAACTGTTAATGCTTCCAGCTGATCGTGGGTAACATACACAAATGTTGTTTTGAGTGTGCTTTGCAGCTCGATCAGCTCGAGCAACATATGCTCACGCAATTTAAGATCAAGTGCTGCAAGCGGCTCATCAAGCAAAAGCACATCGGGCTCATTAATAATTGCCCGTGCAAGCGCCACACGTTGTTGCTGCCCGCCTGAAAGCTGGTGAATAGACTTGTAAATCTGCTTTTCAAGATGTACCGTGCGTAAAATTTTGATCACACGCTGTTCAATAATATCACGATCCATGCCGCGAATTTTTAGGCCATATGCCACATTATCAAACACATTCATGTGAGGAAAAAGCGCGTAGTTTTGAAACACGGTGTTCACTCTGCGCTCATTGATAGGCATGTCGGTGATATCTTGATCGCCCACATAAATCCTACCGCTATCGGGAGTTTCAAAGCCCGCAATCAAGCGAAGAAGGGTTGTCTTGCCACTCCCGCTTGGCCCAAGCAAAGCAAAGAATTGCCCGCTGGGTATTATCAAATTGATGTTTTCAATAATAATTTCGTCATTAAACGATTTGGTCACGCCCTCAAATCGAATGCCTCTCATTGCTTCTTGCCACCTTTTGCAAATGCCATAGGAACTACAACATCAGACAGCGTACACGGGATCACTACTGCAATCACGAGAAAAACAAATACCATTCCTATATGTTTATGCCAATAGGCAAATCCATGTGAAACGAGGTAAAACGTCGACGCCAGTGAGCTCATAAATATGTGAATAGCGTGCGAAAAGCGAGAAAATGAGCTTTGTAAATCAGCATGGTGGCGACTTAACACAAATCCATTGATGATGCCCGCAAAGAGGAAGGGTATCACATTTGCATATTCATTGAAAAAACACAAGTGCAAGTGCATCTGCACACCAAGCAAACGGCCGCCAATATAAGGCAACACGATGTCTGAAAGCACGCAGAAGAATGATGGCGCTACTATGCCTACAAAAAGCGCACGGGGAACACTGCGCGAGAAGCGCAGGAAGGTGATCAGGGTACCAGTAGCTGCAAAAAGAATGTGCATGAAGTGGAAGCTATGAAACAACATGCGCGCACCTTTTTTGAGCACCGGATCACTCACTGATCCTAGGGAAAAATAGGTGACAAAGCTCAAAATGCTTAGCGCAACTGCTACAGCAAAGATAGCATGGGGCAAATGGCACATAAGCTCACCATACAACGTATGCTCGTGTTGACCGTGCCCGTGATCGTGATGGTCATGGTCGTGATTATGATGGTGGTGAGGATGTCTTTCCATAAGCTGCTATCCGAAGTAAAAAAGGGAACCCCTAAAAAAACAGTTACATACTGTCCAAATATAGCATAAATAGCGGGTAAATAAAGAAAACAACGGCAGCGCGCTCAAAACGCCTGCCCAAAGGTTAAAAACCATGCATATGATCTATCCAAAACATCGTGTGAGCGCCACTTCCAGCCAATATCAAAGCGTAGCGGTCCTATAGGGGTTTTCAAGCGCACCCCAAAGCCGGTTGCCCCGAGCACATTGGTGCGGGTAAAATCTGCAAAAGCATCGCCGCTCAGCACTCCCATATCTTGAAACACCACTCCCCCAAGCTTGCCTATCACGGGAAAACGCACTTCCATATTCACATTAAGCAACGATCGGCCTCCCTTGGGCACAATAAGGCAGTTGTCATCATCATCACGCAGCACTCCAAGCGGCGGCGCCAAGTCTGCGTAATAGCCACGCAGCGAATGCGAGCCGCCCAAGTAAAATCGCTCTGCAGGCATAATGTTGCGAAACTTACGGTAGAATATGTGACCTATGCGCCCGCGCAATGCAAAAACAGCTGGCCCTATAGGTACAAAACAGGCTTGCTCGGCGAGTATTTTCACCAAGTACGCGCATGAGCCTATCGCTGAAACAGGGAACATGCCCTTGCAGCTGACTAAACTAAACGTGCCCTGCGTAGGATTAAGCTTGTTATCAAGCCGGTCAATAAACAGCGTCGGTTCGATGAAAAAATAGGGAATTGTTTTGCCAAAAAGTTCCGGATTAAAATCGATTGCACGCGCAAGGCGCTCAATAAAAAAGTACATTTTCTCATCGCTGCTACGAGCACGTGTTTGCATCCATTCAAACCCAATATTCACCGTGCTATCATACCAGCGATCACGATGGCTAAAGCCTACCAAAAATCCATGTTGCGTCGTGCGATAGATATTATTCTGATCGCCTATGTATCCGGGCTGATCGTATAAGATGCTGTACGCTTGCAGTACGGTGCGTAGATTAATATGTGCAATCCAAGGCACACTGTATTTTGCAACAATTTCATGGTGTGCACGTGCAATATCTACATCGATGCTTGCCACATCTGCACGGTTGCCTGGATTTTTTACCAGGAATGTTCCACCCACTTTGTATGCAAGGCCAGAAAAAGTGCGGTAGCGCTCAATATGCTGTAGCTCAAGGCCAGCACGTGCGCGCAACTCAAAGGGATCATCCTTGTGCAAACGAATGAGCACCGGCTGCTTGCCCTGCGTTTCTGCGCCCATGCACGGACCAATAGTAACTGTGTCGAAAATCTCCAGCGCGCGCAGCCTAGTGAAAGTGCGCTTTATTTTTTCTTGATCCCATATCTCCCCTTCTTGGTATTCAAGCTCACGCTGTATGTATTCAAAAGGAAAAAGTTCTGCACCAGTTACAATCGTTTTGCCAAAATATAGGCGCTCTCCCGGCTCCACATGCCAAGTAACCTGTATTGCGTGATCTGATCTTTCCAAATCAAAACGTGCCGTGGCGCGCAAATAACCTTTGCTATGAAAATGATCAAGCAAAAACTGGCGTTGCTCTTGTACAACGCTTGCTTTAAATGGAGCGCACTGCTTTGCATTATTGACACTCGCAAATGGTGTTGCATTTTCGAGTTCTTGATGATCCTGCACTGTCACCCGTGCCAGGTAAAATCGCTCACCCTCATCCACAGTCACCGCAAGCTCGTAACGTTCATCATTCATGGGCACAAAGTGATGTTCAACTAAGGCAACATCGAGATATCCTGCATCGCGATATAACGTTAGCAGTGCATCAAGACACTCTTGCACCAGCGTGCGCTGCCCGTATCCTCGTGATGTAAGTGCTCTAAAACAACTACGCACAAGACGCTTATGATCGAATGCAGACACGCCTTGAAATGTAACACGCCCTATGCGTGCACGGCAGCCCTCTTTGATAATGAAAAAAGATCTGCCCGACTCTTCCCTTGTTTCAATCTGTACACCCCAAAACCCCGCATCTTTGTAATAACGTTCAATTTCTTCAGCGAGAATATGCGCCGGCAATAGCGATGTAGACCTACCAAAATGCGACACAAAGCTAAGCAACTGCTCACTCGTAAAATACGTGTTACCAAAAAAGACAAGCAACCGCCGATTATTTGCTTTGATATGCCACGCAAGATCAACTTTGTTGTGGGCGTGGTGCACGCTTTCATGCAATTGAATAGATACGCACGCAAATCCATGGCGAGCGAGGTACTTTTTTATTGATCGCCCAAGCTCATCAAGCGCTTCTTTTTCGTAGTTTGTTTTTGTAATACGCTTGAGAAAATTGTGCACAATATCTTTTTTGAGCTGGTCGGCACTGAGCGCCTCATATTCTTCATCGAGCGCAAGTTCCAGCGATACATTGCCTATCGTAAAGCGCGTATCGCGATTGATAACAACGCGCGCCTCTACCATACGCGTCACCACATTGCGCTCAAGCTCACCTGTTACTTGGGCATTGAAATATCCCTGCACACGCAACGCATTTTCAATATGCGCTAGTGACTGTACATGCTTGTGCTCGCTAAACGGCTCTCCCGCCTCCATCATGTAATAAGGACGGTAAATATCCTTGCCCGTCAACACGCCTTGTATTTTTACACCCTTGAATGTCCAACGCCCCTCAAACGTTGCTTGCATGATCGTGCCGTAGGTGCCTTGATCAAACGTAAGCGTTACCGCATCAAAAATACCTTTGCGCGCACAACGCTCGAGCGACTTGCGTAACCGCTCATGATCGATTTTCTCATGCTCATGCATATCAAAAAGGTAGAGCGCTTCCGTTTGTTCAAAATGCACGTCACTTGAAACAATGAGATGCTCAAGCACAAAAGCGTACGGAATCGCTTCCCATACGGGAGCAGCAGCAATAAGCTTTTCATCAACCAGAGAAATGCGCACTGAAGTTACATGCTCTTGTGGCACACACGCACTTCCAGATGCTTGCGCCAATACAGCACACAAAAAACTCAATGCGCACAAATGCACTATGCATGCCCGCACACAACCCAAGACGCGTACTATGCTCCACTGTACCAGCATTGAGGCATTGCCACTTTGAGTAGACGGATACCGACCACCATACTGTGCATGCACAAAGTACCACGCTGTAGTACATGCGCACACATTTCTCTAGTGTATCACAAATGCTAGGCACTCCCGCCTGGGCTCATATTACTGAGCTGCAGAAAAAGCTCACTCAATAATACGGAACACGCCCCGATAATCTTTTTCTTTCAAAAATGGTTCAATCTCAATATCGAAGAAATCATGTATGGCAAGTTCTTTATGAATCTCATCCAAGAACGTATCAACTTCTTCTTTTTTGCCACACACAACGACGCTCGCTTTTTTGGCATCTATCATCTGGGCAACTCCTTCAAGCCCATACTTTTTTGCCGTTTTTTGCACGGCATTACGAAGAAACTGCGAGGTTACATCACCCGCGAAAGTGACTTTCAAACATTTATGCATTACCTACTCCTTTTTTGAGTCTCAAACTCAGGCAAAGAAGTTAGCAAAAGAGCGTTCTTTATGTCAAAAGCAGTTCTTGAAAATAAGGCGCTGGGTACGCATGCCCTATGGCAATATCTCCCTTTCTTGGATAGACTAGTGGTGATCTACTGCAGTTTTTACGCAGTATAAGTACCCTGCCATTATTGATTACGTCGACGAAAGCTATCCTATGGAGAACACACCAGTCCGTGTCCGTTTTGCTCCTGCGCCCACAGGTACTATGCACTTGGGTAATATCCGTACCGCACTTATGAATTATCTTTTTGCGCAGCAACAGCAGGGCACGTTTGTTCTTCGCATCGAGGATACCGACACCGAGCGTAATTATGATCCGGGCGCTATACAGATCATGCAAGATCTTGCATGGCTTGGCCTATCGTATGATGAAGGCCCGGTTAAGGGCGGCCCCGATGCTCCCTACTTCCAGTCTGAGCGAGACGCTGTTTATCAAGAAAAGCTCAAATCGCTTGAAGACATGCATGCCATCTATCGTTGCTTTTGCTCGCCGGAAGAACTTGAAAAAAAACGTGCTCGCCAAG
>JAGVMI010000108.1 GCA_020053845.1 Candidatus Babeliales bacterium | reverse complement strand
TGTCCACTTTCATGGCTGAAAAGCGCGATATGGACAACTTAAAGGCATTTGTGACGTATGCCGCTGAGCGTGACAAACGTGTACTCGTGCTTATCGATGAGCCGTATCGCGGCACCGTGGATGAAGAATCTGCCGAGCGCATATATCAGCTGGGGCAGTTTGTAGCGCCGCTTGATTGTGTCATGATGATGCTTGCGACGCACGTCAAAAAGCCGGTGAGCCTTGAAAATGATACCAATCGCGCATTTGCCAACTATCACGCGGAAATTCGTGAAGTATACGATCACAATAATCAGCCAAAAGGCTTTAAACGCCTCTTTAAGCTCGAGCGTGGAGTGGCGGATTGGTGGTTCAATGATGCTGCGCGAAGATCGCGCTTTATTGATTGGCTGGGCCATGTGTGCATAGCTAAAAGCTAAGGTTAAGATTGACGCTTTCGTGCAATTTGGGTAGCTTATTGAGCGTGAGCGTCATAATGCTTGCATATTTGACAAATAGGCCGGGATGGCGGAACTGGTAGACGCACGGGACTCAAAATCCCGCGGTGGCAACATCGTGTCGGTTCGACTCCGACTCCCGGCACCATATATGCGCTCTCATGTGAAATAAAAGGATAGCAATGCCTACACAATCATGTATTTTCTGCCGTATCATCCGCAAGGAACTTCCTGCTCAAATAGTGCTGGAAGAAGATGATATGATTGTGATCAAGGATATTGCCCCCCGTGCACCTGTGCACTATCTCATTATTCCCAAAAAACATGTTGCAGATGTAGCAAGTTTTGAAAAAGAGGATGAGGCAATAGCAGGCAAAATGTTACTTACTGCAGGTAAGTTATCGCACGGCCTTTCAGGTTCTCAAGCATTCAGGCTCATCATGAATAATGGTGCGGATGCGGGACAGAAAGTGTTTCACGTGCATGGTCATTTTTTGTCTGGCTTGAAAATGCTCGATTTTTAAATTGAGTGTATGATTTAAAAGACATCCAGGGGTGTGCCGGGATGGCGGAATTGGTAGACGCACTGGCTTCAGGTGCCAGCGGTGTTTAACACTGTGCCGGTTCGAATCCGGCTTCCGGCACCACATTTCTTTCTGATTCTACTTTTTCTTGGAGGGCTTTTATGCCGCAGTCACATACGCATCGCGCCGTTGCCTACTATCAGGCGATGAGCAACAAAGATATTGCGTTGCTAGCAACGTATCTGCACCCTCAGATCCACTTGATTAGTCCTTTTGTAGATGTAACGGGTAAAGAGGCTGCTCTTGCTTCAATATCCTATTTCTGTTCTGTTTTCACGTCTCTTTCTATACGATCGCATTGTGAGTCTCATGATGAGGCAGTTGTTATTTACGATGTGTCCTTTGAAGCTCCGATAGGTCACGTACGTTCCGCAGCTTTGCTTACTTTCAAAGAAGAATTGATTATCCGCTGTGAGCTATTTTTTGATGCGCGTCCATTTGCAAAATAGCATAAGCTGTTCTCGCATTATTTTTGGCGGCGCTAGAATGTGACCGTCGCATGAAGCTGTAAGTGATTGCAGGGAGAGTGGAAATCATGTCAGCTATCTATCGCGTGATTATAAGCGCAATTTTCATCACGTCTTTTTTTTCTACATACAGTGGGCAACAAGAAATCAAGCGCTGGACGCGCGAGAAGCTTGAATTATATCTTGAGCAGCCGCAATGCGATCTAGGAGAAGCAACAAGGCAATTAATAGCCATTGCTCTTTCAGGAGGTTGTCTGCGATCAACTATTAATCGTGTTGGTGAGCAGTTGCAAAAATGCCTTATTCAATCGACTACTTATGCACATGAAAAAACGATAGTGCGTGGACTATTGGAAAGCTCTGTGCGTTTACAGATTGACCACGCAATGTCCCTTGATTACCTATTTTTCTATGAGCAAGCAAAACCTAAAGGCACCATAGTGCATTATGCTGCGTACACGGGTAATCATCCTCTTATTGAGTCTATAATGAAAATAGAGCCTGAAAAGGCTCTTTTGGTAAAAGATGAACAAGGCAATAGCCCCGTGCATGTTGCGACCATGGCAGGACGACCTGGCACAGTGGAGTTGCTTATGCGGCTTAGGTTTAACGCAAATGAGTCTAATGCCAATGGCAAAAAGCCTGAACATCTTATTCCACCCAAGCGTAGTACTGATAGCACTCGTCTGAAACAGTTATTGTGTAACACTATTGTGTGCTCTCAAGAGAATAAGGACATACAGGATCCTGCCTGTATGCCCGTTATCAGCATCGCATTCTTGGGTACACAACAGCCTGTGATGATGGGTACACCAGCTATTGTGTGCAGTTCAAACAAAAAAAGAGGCAACCCCCCATCGGGCTGCCTTTTTGGTTTTCTCAAATGTATGTCGATACAAGTCGACTAATTAACTAAGCCGTGCGTAGATGTGCGCGCAGCATCCATGCTATTTTTTCGTGTTTTTCCATGATGTCTGTCAGAAAGTTATTAGTGCCTGCATCTTCGTACTTCTCAATGCATGCTTCAAGATCATTGCGCATAGTACGAATGATTGCTTCGTGATCTTCAAGTAATGCTTTGAGCATAATACGATCTTCGATTATTTCTCCTGGCATTTCTTTCAAGCGTGCAAGTTTGATGAACTCTGCCATACTTCCTGCAGATGTGCCTTGCAAAGAACGTACGCGTTCGGCGATGTCATCTACGATGGTAAAAAGCGCTTCGTACTGATCTTTAAAAAGAGCATGCAGTGGGCCAAACCATGGACCTACTACGTTCCAATGAAAGTTGAGTGTTTTAGTGTAAAGCGTGTATTCATCTGCAAGGAGTGCATTGAGTATTTTTGCTACCGCTTTGCGGTTTGCTTCAGTAATGCCGATGTTGCATGCGGGCGATGATGCTGAGCCTTTTTTCATCTAATATCCTATTTTTTTACTTTAAATTGTTTCATCAAGTCTGCCATAGTATCTTTAAATCCGCCATATTCAAGCTCATCATAAGGTAGCATAGCAGGGCCAGACCAGCCTTGATTACGCAGCTCAATGGCACGTTCTTGTGCGCGCAGCCTTACAAAATCCCATGCTGAGCTTGCAAAGAAGTCGACGTATCCATGGGAAAATTTGCCGCGTGCATCCATCGAAAATCCAAGGCATGAAACAATAGGGATAGCAAACATGCCGGTAACGGGCGAATTAATAGGCATTGGCATGAGTGGCATATTGTGAGATCCACGTGCTCCACCGCCGGTGTAATGAGTGCGCACAAATGGTGATACGATTTCTTCAGGTGCAGGGAAAATACCTTGCGTACGAATCAGTGCCACAGGGTCATCTTTGCCCGTATATTTACCCGCAATCGAGTGCAAGCGATCAGTAGATGCAGAGAGTGCATGCTCATCAAAAGTGCGCGAGTAGATTGCACGGATACCAAAGCGATCATTATCGCGTAGTAAGAATGCAATTTTGTAGTAGTCTTCCGGTGCATTAAGGGTGATTACGTGTGAGCCTTCTTTTGGTGTAGCATTCATATCTACAATCTCAAAAGTGAAACCTTTGATCATGTTTGGCAACATGAGCCCTGGGCAGTACATAGGATCTGCAAACATGAGAAACAGGGGGAGATTATATGCACCAGGCCCACATTTATCTGCAGTAAGAACAATAAATGATTCAGCAGGGCGATGTTTTGATTGCAGTTCAAAGGTAATTTCAGCAACACCTGGGCCAGCGCCGCGCACGTTGCCTGATGGTGCATCCACGAGTAAATCTTGGCCTGCAGCATAGCATCCGCATTCGCGTGCTATTGCAGTAGCTTTCAAAAATGTATCCCAGGCAAATTCGTGGATATCGCCAAAATCATTGCCATGTGGATGACTCATGATGAGGCAAATATCGTCACCGGTGAAGGTCACGAGCCCATCAAAAAGAAGCGAGCTTTTTATTGCTTTAGCAACGTTTGCTCTCGCGGCTTCAATCATTTTTTCGGCGGGGCGCGTGTGTCCGCCTATGGATCCAACGTCTGCTTTGATTACGGATAATGTTACTT
>JAGVMI010000032.1 GCA_020053845.1 Candidatus Babeliales bacterium | reverse complement strand
GCATCAACGCCACAATCCTGAATGAGCTTCGCCACTTCCACCGCATTTTGCGCCTTAAAGCCAGCGCGTATTTTGACGGTAAAGGGCAATGGAATAAGCGCGCGCAATTCTTTCAGCAACCGCTCAAGACGCGGCAAGTCTGCCATCAAAGCAGAGCCTGAACCAGAGTTAATAACGTTCTTGGCTGGACAGCCAATGTTCAGATCTATTGCATCAACGCCTGCTTGCAAAATACGATCACATGCGGGCTTGATGAACTCAATTTTATTGGCAGAAATCTGATAGTTAAGCGGGCGTTCCCACTGCTCAAAGGCAAGCGCTTTCATGCCGCCTTTATCGTTGGCTACGCAGGCCACATGGCGCATCTCGGTGTACAACAATTCTTCTTGGGAGAATTCACGCACCAACCGCCTGAATGGCGAATCAGTAATACCATCGAGAGGTCCGCCTATGAAACGCGGATAATACGTATCACCTATTTTAATTTTTTCATGCCAAAAACTCATCGCGCCGCCCTAATCGTCTTAGACAAAGCATTATCATAATGCTAGTATACGCCATACTGCCAAAAAAACCATGTAAAAAAGACAGCTTGCGATGAAAGGAAGAGTAATGACAGCACGACTTTCAATGATTCTAACACTCATCACGCTCATAGCACCATATCAAATACACGGCATATCTCCGCTGACCCCTGTGCAAAAAAATATGTGGGAGTCGCTCGCACAACCATCACCCAGTCTTGTATATGTGCCGGGTCGGAATACGCGCTATGTAGCTGGCAGGTCAAAACCAAAACAATCATTATGCATCTTTTGCCTCAATGATGCATCACGAGAAACAGCTGAACCTTTTGTGCTTGGCAAATACAAACACTGCTATGCATCACTGAATGCATTCCCTTATGCTGAAGGCCATATACTTATCGCTCCATACCGCCATGTCAGCAGCCTTGATCAGCTGACTCGCGAAGAACGCTCAGAACTCATGGAGCTGGTAAGCGCAAGTAGCAAAATTCTCAAAGAAGTTCTCCCTTGCGATGGCCTTAATGTGGGCATCAACATGGGTGAGTGGACAGGGGCGTCCATTCCTGATCACGTGCACATACACGTAGTACCACGCTGGAAAAATGATGCAGCTTTCATACACATAATTGGACGGACCAATTTAGTTGGATGGGATGTACTGAAATCTGGAGAGAAATTTAGACCTTACTTTCAGAAGCTAACTTTAGAATGAGAAAAGGCCGTTTTAAGAAGCGGCCTTCATTTTCTTTCTGTGTAGATTAGCAGCAGAATAGCTTCTGTACGAGCTGCAACAAATTGCCATCTGGATCAGCAAAGAGAGCCATCTTCACATGCCCTGGCACTTCTTGAATATCACCGATAAACTGCACACCCTTTGATTCAAGCTCGGCCTTTGCAGCTACAATATCATCAACCGTGATAGTTACCACCGCATTGCTACCTGCTTTCATTTGGCCAAACGAATCACACTGCTCGCCAACGCCCAGCAAAGAGCCATCCTCGCCTTTAAATTCGAGCCATTTATATTCGCCCGCATCATCAGCAAGTGTCAATCCAATGTCGCTGTAGAATTTTTTCGCGCGCGTGATATCTGAAGCCAGAATCCAGGCCAGATGAATACCTTTAACGTGCATAGTGTAGCATCCCTGTAAAAATAGATACTGATATGGGCCTACAGATCACTTAAGCCCCCTATTCCAGGGTATCAGAGCAACGCAAACCTTCAACTGTTTGGTTAATTAAAAGCGGTATGAGCAGCTTATAGCAGGCTCACCACGCGATCCGCGGCCAAATCCGAAAGAAATATCATCATTCATGCGTGCATCAACAACTTTATTAACTGCTACGGCATACATTGCACCAAATCCTGCGCCTGCCACCAACTGAGATAAATAGTGCCTATTACAATTCAAAAAAGTAGTTCCCACTACTACTGCTATCCCCCCTAATGGCAATGCAAGCCTCCAGCCAAAGCGCATACCAAAAAGTACCGCCGTAAATGATGCTTCAGCCATATGTCCTGAAGGGAAACCACCCGAGGCGCGCTTGGTGCAATCGAATTTCTCATTCCATGGACGCAGGCACGCATCAAATCTGAGTTTTTTGAGAATATCCTTACCAAATATCACAAACGGCATCAGCGCCACATAAGCACGGCATGCGCGCCGCCATTCTTCATCTTTATCGCAAAAGCCCTTGAGCGCAAAAAAGGCAATCGGAAAACCTACACCATACTTCGCGACTGTTTCACACCATTCAGGCATTTGATTTATGTTGCGATGGCATGATCTATCATGAAACCCATCTTGCAATTTCTCATCGATCATACGCGCCGAAATAAAAAAGGGAAAAACAGTAGCGATAATCTTGAATGAATCCCAAGATACAAGGTGCAAATGAGAATAGAAGATATCCTGTGCTGCTTCACCAAAAATTTTTGCATACGATCTGCCAGCACAACGAAGCCGCCCGCCTCGTTCACCTTGCACACATCCAACAGGCGCGTAACGCAGCGAGCTTTTTCCTTGCTTGGATGAATAAGCGCCCATCACGCATGGCATATGTACTAGCAGCGCTAAAAGGCTTTGCATTACTACGTGCTTTACTGTTCTCATCCTCGCCCCCCGTTTGCACATCACATCACGTGCTCCCTAGAGACGAGGATAAAAAATCACAAGTGAAAAATACAAGAATATAGATTGGTCTAAATAAATTCTATTGAGAGAAATATCAATAGCCCTGCGGACGCATTTTGTGCCACTCAGTTACACGCTCGTACCCATGGGCAACACGCAGCAAGAGGCCTTCAGATAGGTGCGGACCAACAAGCTGCATGCCTATTGGCAATCTATTTGCGGTTATGCCGCACGGCACTGAAATCGCAGGAATACCCGCAAGGTTAGCGGGACATG
>JAGVMI010000073.1 GCA_020053845.1 Candidatus Babeliales bacterium | reverse complement strand
CCCGCACTCGCATCATTTCCTATACTGGCACTTGATGCAGTCGTACTTGCATTGTTCATCGGGCTTAACATGCTCAATATGCGCACCGGCGGCATTATCCAAAGTGCATTCATGGGCCTTAAAGCAATCCCCATATTTTTTGCGATCATCGTGGGATTTTTTCTACTACAAGGGGCAAATTTCACTGCCGTTAACTACATATGGGAAGGCATACCATCAGTCATACCACTCGTGCTTTATGCAGCGATTGGATTTGAAGCTGCATGCTCAATTAGCGCACATATAGAAAATCCTGCACGTAACGCACCACGCGCAGTGTACATATCGTTTGCAGTTGTCATCATCATTGCTGCGCTCTACCAATTTTTATTTTACGGCGCTGTAGGTCAGGCAATAGCACATGCAGTCGATTTTCGTGGTACATTTCCCGAACTGCTCAAGCTCATTATACCTGGCGCAGCATCTGCGCAACGCATAGTAACCGGTATTCTTTATGCGGCTGTTGCATCATCAGCTTTAGGAGGCGCGTACGGTATCATTTTCAGCAATACCTGGAACTTATACGCGCTTGCAAAACATGGACATACATTCGCATCATCTTCATTAATCCAGCTTAATCAGCACGGCATTCCGTGGCTGTGTGTTTTGGTAGAAGGAGTCATCTGTACAACGTACCTTCTTATAAGCCGTGGCGCACAAGTGCCGCTGCAACAAATTAGCGGACTTGCAAGTGTGCTCGCCTATACGATGAGCATTATCGCACTTGCATATGCACGTATTGGTAAGCCACACATAAGCGCCCTCTTGCCTATCGCTGGACTTGCAAGCTGCCTCATTTTAGGCACATCATGTATTGTGAACCTTATCTTTAATGGCGCATCATCACTCATTACATTTGCAGCATTTATTAGTTTCGGCATCGCTATGTTTGCTTACACAAAACGCCACGCTAATTCATTTAGCGCATCTTGAGCGTCATAAGCGCAAGTAAGCAAAGCACGAACGATATAATGCCAAAACGCACGACAATTTTCGGCTCTTGCCATCCAAGTAGCTCAAAGTGATGATGAATAGGAGCCATTTTAAATATCTTCTTGCCACGTAGCTTAAATGAAAGCACTTGCAAAATAACCGACAATGTTTCCCCCACAAAAAGCCCCCCTGCAATGAGTAGTACACATTCTTGTTTTGCAAGAAGCGCCATTATGGCGAGCCCAGCGCCCAAAGCAAGCGATCCTACATCACCCATGAAAATTTGCGCAGGATAGGCATTAAACCACAAAAACCCAAGCGACGCTCCCACAAGTGTTGCACCCACCACAGCTAGCTCTGCTGTTCCTGCATAGGGTATGCACAAATAGTGTGCAAGCTTTGCGTGTCCTGCAAGATACGCAACTATCCCAAGTGTTGCATACGTCTGAATAAGCGATCCAATAGCCAATCCATCAAGGCCATCAGTAAGATTCACTGCATTACTAAATCCGATAATAAGAAACGCCGCCCATGCAAAAAAAACTATGCCAATATCGGGCTGCAAGCATTTGAAAAAAGGAAAAGTAATCGTTGTCGCTGGATGTGCACAACAACGCCACACGAGGGCTATAGTTAACGCTGAAGCAATCTGAAGCCATAATTTGGTACGTGCTGCAATTCCTCCACGCCCGCTAATTTTACTCCAATCGTCCCAAGCTCCAATAGCTGCAAATAAAGTAAGCGTAAGAAGGAATATCCAGACATTACTATCGCGTAAATCACACCACAAAAGTATATTGAGGGCAGCCATAGCAATGATAAACAACCCCCCCATAGTGGGCAGATCATCCTTGAGCTTGTGGCGGTCTGGCACAAAGGGGCGAGGCTTAGATCTGAATATTTCTTTCGATTTGTCAATAAACCACCCCCCCCACACAAGGGAGCATAAAAGCGTGCTCAGGAGCGAGGCGAGTGCTCTAAAGCTCACATAATGTATGACGTTTAATGCAGACCAGACCTGCTGAAAAGACGCTGCCAGATGATATATCATCGCTTACTCCATATAAAAACAACGCCCTAGAGGCGCGCCAATCTCTTTTTTGGCCTATTTCTATTAGAAATGAAAGGGGTAAAAGCCCCATTCCTGCGTTTGACTTACTCCCCCCTGCCTATAGACTGAGTGGTATCTGGGGGAATTATAGTGACAAAGATGATATTTAACTAGAGCAAAGGGAAGATGATCATGAAACGTGCATCACGCATGAACGCAGCACCGCTGCTCCTCTCTCTTATTTTAAGCGCACCTTTGACTATCACCTTGACTATTACAGCAGACAACAATCCACCCGCTCAAAGAGGTTATTTGAATAAGCCATTTGCACCAGTGGAAAGGGCCAATCAGAGAGCATCAGCAGCAATTACGTCAACAACACAACTTACAAGCGAAACTCCTGCTGTGCAAACCGCTGAGCAAAATCCTGAGCTTGCATTCATTAATGATATCGTTAATAAAACGATTATTCACATTGATAGCGTACAGAATGCGTTTAAGGCATTTTTGAGTAAAAAAGATACTCGTACCTACGATGCACACGTTGAAGAAATGTGCACATTGATCAACGCAATCACTGCAGAGATTTATCTACCAAGTCAGCAGACAGCTCTTGAAGCGCCTGACAATAAAATGTATCAGGTTGCTTGGAATATCGCTTCTGAGCTCTGCGCAGGGCTTCAACACATGTACCGCGTTTTAGATAAGCATCGCCCAACTACTAACATCCTGAACTTCAGTACCGATTTAAAAGGCGCTACTGCAGAGCTGCAAATACGCTGTACCAAATTACCTGCACAAGTTGACGAGCTCATTGCATTGGTAGGCAAACAGGATATGGAGCTCAAAGGCAAATTGCTCGCTCTGCGTATTAAACTTAATCAGCTTCTGACCTCTAATGGCGGCAACTCACTGGCTATTCTTGAAATCTTGCGCTTCCGTAAGACTCGTAAATAGCTTAAATACCAATAAAAATCGTTGTAAAACGACCTTTCTTGGATTATCCTGAAACATCAAAGGGTGCGCTTAAATGCGCACCTTATTTTGTGTACAATAAGCCCAATAGTTTATACCTCAATCGGTGTAGGTAGAGCGCGATGAAACCAAATGTGGCATACGATTTTGATGTCATTGTAGTAGGCGGAGGCCATGCAGGCATTGAAGCTGCTCATGCAGCTGCCAAAATGGGCTCACGTACTCTGCTCCTTACTCTTGATGTCGAAAAAATTGGCCTCATGCCCTGCAATCCTGCAGTAGGCGGCGTGGGTAAAGGACACATCGTATACGATATCAGTGCGCTAGGCGGCATAATGCCCAAACTCTGCACCAAAACTTACTTGCAAGCGCGCATGCTCAATACACGCAAAGGTCCCGCTGTTCAGGGCCTGCGTCTTCAAATTGATAAATTTGCCTACAATAAGCTCAGCAAGATCATGCTTGAGCAGCTTGATACTCTAACCATTAAAGCTGGCACCGTTGAAGAACTTATCGTAGATACTCATCGCCAGATGCAAGGAGTAAAAACAGGTGAAGGCCAAGTATACACAGCGCCCACCGTTATACTCACTACTGGTACGTTCCTCAATGGACGTATTCACATTGGTGAAAAAAACTTCTCTGCAGGACGCCGCGATGAGCGCGCGGTGCACGGGCTCTCGCCTCAGCTTGCACTGCTGGGTTTGCGCTTGGGCAGATTGAAAACAGGCACGCCTCCACGACTTTTAAAATCAAGCATTGATTTTTCAAAATTAGAGCGTCAAGAAGCTGATAATCTTACGCACCTTTTTGAGTTTCGCCCGCATCATGTACAAAACACTCATGATTGTTACATAGCGCACACCAACGAAAAAACTCATGAGATTATCCGCACAAACTTGCATCGCTCTGCTATGTACAACGGCAATATCTCAGGCGTTGGACCACGCTACTGCCCTTCCATAGAAGATAAGATTGGGCGCTTTCCCCACAAACAATCACACCACGTTTTTGTTGAACCTGAAGGCGCTGATTCTGAAGAAATTTATCCAAACGGAATCTCAACGTCGCTTCCGCTTGAAGTACAAGAACAATACGTACGCTCAATTGTAGGCTTTGAACAAGCAGAGATTATTCGTACGGGCTATGCAGTAGAATACGACTTTGTACTGCCAAATCAGCTTAATCACGCTCTTGAGGTCAAGACAGTTAACGGACTTTTTCTTGCTGGCCAGATTAACGGAACCACTGGTTACGAAGAAGCTGCAGGGCAAGGTATCGTAGCAGGCATCAATGCACACTTGCGCGCTCACCATAAGCCACCATTTATCCTCGATCGCACCCAAAGCTACATCGGTATCATGATCGATGATTTGGTAACCATGGGTGTGGATGAACCATACCGTATGTTCACCTCTCGTGCAGATCGTCGCCTGATCTTGCGCCAAGATAATGCTTTTGAACGACTCACACCTCAGGCATACAACTTAGGTCTGATCGATCAGGAGCTCTACGATGCATTCAAACAAGAAGATGAACTCATCAAGCAGACATTGCATGATTTGCGTGCAGGCAACAATGCAGTACATTTGCTCAGATTATTTGGTGATGATAGCGGCCCAACAGCACGAGAAATTATCGAACAGCAAACAGGCAAGCAACTTTCAGAGCGTGCAT
>JAGVMI010000143.1 GCA_020053845.1 Candidatus Babeliales bacterium | reverse complement strand
CCTATGGCACGTCGCGGCATACCATTAAGTAAGCTTTTCCCTCTCAAAGATATTCCTAGAGTTGATTTTTTCTGCTTACAGAAAAAAGAAGGTCTCGAACAGCTTTGCAACATTCCTGCCGACTTCATTTTTCATATTTTTGAAAATAACTTTGATGAAGATCACGGTAGTTTCATGGATACTGCTGCTGTCATGCAGCATCTTGATCTGGTGATTACCATTGATTCTGCAATTGCACACCTTGCAGGAGCAATGGGCAAACGAGTGTGGCTCTTACTTCCTTACAGCACTGATTGGCGCTGGATTGCAGGCCGAACTGATTCTCCATGGTATCCAACAATGCGCATCTTTAAGCAACCTCGACCTTTCGATTGGGATAGCGTAGCACAGCAAGTACATACCGCATTGCAAGCGCTTGTTCTGTCGCATGAAGGAAGTATAGCGCCAAGTTTTTAAGTACCTTTCGGACGTGAAGCACCCGAGCTAAGGAGAGATTTATGAAGCCACATAGAATTCTTTTGTTACGGCTTTTGCTTGTGCATGCATTTTTTTCTGCAATGATTACCCCAATTTACTGCGAGTCTGAGCAACAAGAGATATCTACTTCTCAACAATTAGTAGCTGCAGAACTTTTCCATCAAAGCCTTGAACTATTTAGAGACAAACAATACGCCCAGGCACTTATTGCATTTCGCCAGGTACTTGAAATAAAGCCAGACTGCGTTGAAGCCTATTTCAACATCGGCATCATCAACCTCATAGAAAAACAGTTTGCACAAGCAATTCCAGCTCTCGAGCAAGTCGTTACATTAAACCCCCAACATGCAAAAGCTTATTGGTTTCTCGCATCTGCATATAACGAACAACAACGTCTTGATAAAGCCGCACAAGTACTCAGATCATTGGTACATGTAGAGCCACATAACTTTGAAGCACGCGTTATGCTTGCACGCATTGCGGCACGCCTTCATCTCACGCGTGAAGCTCTTGAGCAATATGATCATGCAACACAATTACGTCCTACAGATACTGCTATTCTTTTTGAATGTGCTCAATTACTGGCTTCTTTAGGACGATTGCACAGTTCATCGCTCTTGTACCGTCGTATTTTAGAGTTATCACCTTCATTTACCACTGCAGCACTAAGTCTTGCACACGTATTGCGCTATCAAGGCAGAATGAAAGAAGCAATACCATACTATCAAAAAACATTAGCCGAATGGCCTGATAATGCTCAAGCACACTGCGGGCTCGCAGAAGCATATCTTGCTACTGGCCATTTAACAAAAGGATGGAAAGAGTTTGAATGGCGCCTCAAAAACGGCTCTGAGCCTCAAGCAAATGTAGAAATCAATCGCTGGCAAGGCCAAGACATTCGCGACAAAACAATACTTGTACGCGCCGAAGGCTCACCTGCCGACATGATCATGCACATGCGTTATTTCCCCTTGCTCAAAGAGCGCGGCTCATATGTTATTGTTGAAGCAAATGAATCTGTATTGCCCTTGCTCAACCTCTGTGAGAGTGTTGACGAATTAATCACCCCAGCTTCATCCATCTATCATCTACCCAAGTTCGATTATCAAGTTCCACTCTTAAGTCTGCCTTATGTATTTGGCACTACCTTAGATACTATTCCTGCTCCCCACTCATACTTTAGCTGCTCATCCACAACTTCCTATCGCTGGAGATCGCACAGACACCCGCAGGCATTGCGTGTAGGCGTAAGCTGGTCAGCCGATGAAACATCTCAAGATGGAATGCCATCCGACCGATCAATACCTTTCGATCAGCTTGAGCCGCTTTTCGCATGCGATGGAGTTATTTTTTATGCTCTAGAAGCGGCACCATACGAGAAAGATAATCTTCTTTCTTTCAATGAGCTTTATAATGCGCCAGACAAACTACTCCAACTCACCGCGCTTATTTCTACACTCGACATTGTTATAACTGCAGATAACACTATCGCACACCTAGCAGGAAGCTTGGGCAAAAAAGTGTATGTTTTACTACCCCAAAACGCTCATTGGACCTGGCTGCAGCACAAAAGTAATTCTCCATGGTATCCAACTGCGTGCCTAATGCGGCAAGGAAATACCACTGAGTGGAATCATGTTATCAAGCAACTGATTGAGGCTCTTGAGCCGTATTCAATAGCACCACAAAGTACATATGTAACTACTGAAGTAGCTATCGGCGAGCTTGTCGATAAAATAACTATTCTTGAAATAAAAGCAGCACGCATAACCGATCCCGAAAAACTCAGTAATATTCATCGCGAGCTTGAAAGCTTACAACAAACTTATTACGCAACAGCCACACAATCAAAACAACTTGATAAGCTTGCTGCTGAGCTAAAAGCAACTAATGAGGCATTATGGGATATTGAAGATGCTATTCGTGATAAAGAGATGCGAAAAGAATTCGATAGTGAATTTATCGCACTCGCTCGTAATATCTACTACACCAATGACAAGCGTTTCCAAGTAAAAAGAGCAATTAATGAATTGCTTGGATCACGATTAACAGAAGAAAAATCATACAAAAAGTATTGCTAGAACAAAGAAAAAAGTAGCCATGCTTATCGCATGGCTACTCCATTATCATCGCATCATATCAATGCGCCAGTCTCTAATCTTATGCAAAGACAGGCTAACATAACCGATACCTCAACTTCATTATTGGTAATCGCTGCAATTTCCGCACTTTGTACGTCTGACATACCTCTAAATGCCTGCGATAGGATATTGCGTACCGAAGACTCTATACCCGGAGCAAAAGCCATGGCTGAACGTGTATTAGACATAACTTGCGACATACGCACTTTTAATTCTGTTACCACCACTTTGGTAAGGGTTGAAATCTTTTCACATAAAGCGCCTTGATTCTGTGCATAAAGGCATTCTAGGTTGCTAAGCTCTGCCCCCACAGATCCCATTATTTGCTCACAGCTACACCCCATTTGCTGCTGCACACTTGCATACAATCGCGCTAAGGCACCGAGAATAACAATAAACTCATCGTGCACAGCAGTAACTAGATTTTCCCTGCTTGTATTAAGATCATGGCACAAGCTCAATAGCTCTGAGCAGTCAACTTGCAGCTG
>JAGVMI010000033.1 GCA_020053845.1 Candidatus Babeliales bacterium | reverse complement strand
GCTGGGCGCTGGCAGAATTATTGGCGATGCATGTTCACTGATTGATATCTGTTGTTTGCTTGTGGAAGCAGAGCCTTTGAGCGTTTCAGTGGAAGCTATTCGTTCATCGCGAGACGATGTTTTCCCTACTGACAATTTTGTAGCGCATATTTCATTCCATGATGGCTCGGTTTGTTCGCTTATGTACACTGCTTTGGGCAACCATAAAGCAGGCACAGAGCGCCTCGAGGTGTACTTTGATGGCAAGTCAATCGTAATGGATGACTATACGGGCCTTTATTCTTTTGGATTATCAACAGCATTCAACCAGAGTGTGGCAACACCAGAATTTGGCCATGAGCAGTTACTTGCACAATTTATTCAAGCAATTCAGATCAATCCATATGTGCCGCCATTACCATTTGACCGTTTGCTTTTGGGTGCACGTCTTACATTAGCAATAGACCAGCTAGTGCTCGCAGGAGGAGGAACTAAGCGATTTGCTGTGCATAGCAGCTCGCTGTAGGGGGCTTCAAACAGGAAAAAAGGATATGTATGAAGCACAATATCAAAAGCGCCATGAGCGTATTCCTGATGGTGAGTAGTATGATTATTCCGGCTGTGCGTGCAGAGTATGAGCCTTGTGCAAAAGATTATTTTGCTATTTTAGCAGGCGGCAGCGGTGAACGTTTGTGGCCATTCAGCAGAAAATGCAGACCAAAACAACTTCTCTCGCTGGCAGACGATCGTACACTTCTTGAACAGGCAATAGATCGTGTTACGCCTCATACACGCTCGGCAGATCAAATTTGGGTAATCACCACACGTAATCATGATGAGGGGACGCGCGCATTAGTAGGCAATAAGGTAGGGATATTTCTTACCGAACCTGCTGCGCGTAACACTGCGCCAGCTATTATCTACACATGTCTTCAGTTGTACGATAAAGATCCTGAAGCGGTAGTAATGTTTCTTCCAGCAGATCCCTTTATTCCCCAAAAAGATCAGGCTCTTTTTGATGATGCTGTTAAGCAAGCTCTTGGATACGCGCGGGTGCATGATGAAATAGTGCTAGTTGGCGTGCAGCCAACCTATCCAGCTACTGGGTATGGCTACATTAATTATGAAGATGTGGTATGTGATAATGCATTAGCACAAGTTCGCAAAGTGCGTGCATTTCATGAAAAGCCTTCTTTTGAAACGGCATGTCTGTATCTAAATGAACCAAACATGCTCTGGAATATTGGTATGTTTGCAGCAAAGGTGGGCGTGTTTCTTAATGAGTGCAAGCGCGTGGCGCCTGATTTGTGGCAGGAGATGATTGCATGTTCGTATGCACAGATTCCCTACGAGCAGGTGCAATCAATTTCCATAGACTATGCACTTATTGAAAAAAGCGATCGCGTTGTCGTTGTGCCGGCATCATTTGCATGGTGTGATGTAGGCAATGTAAGCACTTTCTTGACTATTAAAAAAGATTATGAGCACAGCGAGCAAAAGCTCATTAGTGTCGATGCACACAACAATCTCATTGACGTTCCCGACAAGCTTATTGCGCTTGTGGGAGTGAGCGACTTATGTGTAGTGCAAACTGATGATGTTCTGCTTATCACCAAGCAAGAACAAGCAGAGAAGGTGCGAGCAGTGGTTAATGAATTGAAGCAATCGGGATACGACAATTACTTGTAAAAAAGGAGTAAGCGTGTACACCACGATGATGAGGACAGGTGTCATAGCGATGGCAGCAATGGGTTCTTTTGCATATGCACAAGCAGGCATAAGTCCTTATGCAATGCATGAAGATGCACGCATTTATGTAGCAGGGCACACAGGATTAGTGGGCACCGCTCTTGTGGAATGCTTACGTGCAGCTGGCTTTAACAACATTATTACGCGCACTTCACGTGAACTTGATCTTTGTAATCAGGCAGCGGTTGATGCATTCTTTGCGCAAGAGCGTCCTGAGTATGTTTTTCTTTGTGCCGCAAAGGTGGGCGGTATTGGTGCCAATAAAGATTATCCCGCAGACTTTATTTACGACAATGTAATGATAGGCACCAACGTAGTACATGCAGCCTATAAATACGGCGTTACCAAACTCTTGTATTTGGGCTCCTCATGTATTTATCCGCGCATGTGCCCACAGCCTATGAAAGAAGAATATTTGCTCACAGGCCCACTAGAGTGGACCAATGAACCGTATGCTATTGCTAAAATAGCAGGCATTCGTACGTGCCAAGCGTACAATCGCCAGTATGGCACGCATTTTATTTCATGTATGCCGACAAATTTGTATGGGCCACGTGATAACTTTAATCTTGAAACATCGCATGTGCTGCCTGCACTTCTCATGAAATTCTATCGCGCAAAACAGCAGGGAGATAAGCACGTAACAGTGTGGGGTACCGGCAATGCGCTGCGAGAGTTTCTCTATGTTGAAGATCTTGCTGACGCGCTTTTATTTCTCATGCAAAACTACGATGGCGATGACATTGTGAATGTGGGCACGGGAAGTGAAGTAAGTATTTTGCAGCTCGTGCACATCATAAAAGATGCTGTTGGCTTTCAAGGCGAGCTTATATTTGACACGAGCAAGCCCGATGGCACGCCACGCAAATTGCTTAATGTGGATCGCATTCATGCACTCGGATGGCATCACCAAGTTGATTTGAAAGAGGGTATTGAAAAAACACTTGCATGGTTGGAAAATCACCTCG
>JAGVMI010000013.1 GCA_020053845.1 Candidatus Babeliales bacterium | reverse complement strand
GTACTTGTATTTCATCAGGTGCACAAGCCTCATAAAGCAATCCAATAGCACCATTTACCAATAGAGCTACGCTTATCCACTTGCCCAAGATAAAGCACAATGCTGAAGCGGAGGATGATTCTTCTTGAGGATCTGAGGATGCTTGAACGTGGGGTTGAGCATCTGGCGCGTTTTGCGTAGCTATTAAGCGCAGTGCGGTATTAAGCACTTCCTTAATAGCATCACGCTCATGCACTATTTTTTGTACTGTGTCTTGCGCAAGCGGTGGCTGTGCAGTGCTAAGATAGGTAACGTCTCGATCAAGGCCTGTATACCATTCTTTAAGCTTTGCTATTTTCTTACATGCAATAGTAGCTGCGCTCATACCTTGATTGCGCGGATCATTAAGTATTTTAGTAATCATAGTGCATGATTGTAGGTGAGGGTTCATCTGATTCTGATGATGCGCGAGCAAACCCCTAATGTCCAAAAATTTAGTCCAAAAAGCATAAGGGCCTGCCACTGCGGGCGTTACTTTATTAGTACCGCCATACACGGGCTCATCAGGGTGTTCCTTAAGATAGCCAATGAAGTCTTGTAAATATTCAGGATGAGGATTATACGCAGCAATACACTCTGCTAGAGTGCTGCACTGCTCTAGTGGCTTTGAAGGAGGAGCAGCGCGAATATGCGCAAGCGCTTTTTGTACAAAGGGAATAAATGCAGCGCATGTTCTATCTTGTGCACTTGGCAAGTCTGATTGCGGCTCTTGCATGCACTGCGCAGCTGAGACAAATAGTGTGCAGCAGAGTGCGCTGATTAAGTTCTTCATGATTATTCTTGTCTTTCGTTCTGCAAACGCTTAGTGATTTCTTTGCGAAAGCGCACACCAACTTCTTTAAGTTGTTCGATAGCGTGTGCAGTGTGCGGCAGCCGTTTTGCATCTGTCGCCTGTGATGCTTCTCGTAAAAGCTCTGTAGCGCAAGGCGTAACCTGAGGTAGATTTTCTGCACACATGAGAGTGCTGCAAGCGGTGCTATTGCCTCTTATATACTGTGCGGTTAGGAGCTGATTGTTTTGATAATGAGCCATCGCATTGTAAATAATATAAAACCCTCCAGCAAGTAAGCCTGTAAGTAGGGCGTAACCTACACGTGTTTCGTGGGTAGCTCTTCCTGCTTCCACGGCGTTCAAAGCTTCCTGTGCCTGTTTTGAGTGAGCTTGTGCGCTCGAAAGTAGTTTAGATACTGCCGATAGCTTATTCTTAGCGAATTGATCACGCTTACGATCTTCATCATCCCCTATATTTTTAAAAAGCTCTGCTTTTTTATTTTTGAGCTTTGTTTGTAACTCATCTGCAGTAAGATCAAAAATGGCAAATGCTTTAAGCAGCATGCTGATCGTCTTTCCATAATTTTCACTATCAAGCTGCTGTATTTTTGTGTGTATTATGAAAGGAATAAGTGAAGCGATTTTTGCCTTATCATATGTTTTAGTCCAGCCTGGAGTTTTGTTATGTACTCTATGTTTTAGTGCGTTTTTTGGCTGTAAGAACGCGTGCAGCTGTACGGTGTAATCATGAGAAGGTGTACAGGCGTGCTTGATCTTTGGCAAAAAGCCAAAGCCTTGAGCTTGCTTGTGGTGCTTATGATATGTGTTTACTGACTTTACAGTATCCATCAATCTATCACGCAGTTTTTCACCCATTTTTTGGGTAAGCTCAACTCGTATTTCATGGTAGTATTTCTCTCCAGGTGATACGTAGCGACAACTTTGAAATGCATATATGCGTGGTAGGGTACAAAGCAATGCGATCAGATATATACCATAGAAATACTTCATTTATTCACTATCCTTTTTTATGAGCTGTTGCGCTGCGGATGAAGTTTGTGTGTCGTATAAACGCTGCGAAATGGGGAATGATTCTTCATTGCTATCCCCATGCTGCTTTGGCAATAGCTTTTCGCTTGAAGTTATTTCTTCAGCTGCAGCTTTTAATTCCATCTTGTTAAGAAACTTCATGCGATCCTGATGGGCATGCCATTGTAATCGTTTCATATGCTTTTTTGGCCCACGCCCTGAATACAAGCTGCCGGATATGCAGAGCAAAACAATACAATACAGAGTGCGCATACATGTCATGTAATATCTTCCTTTTCATTTTCTGCTTTTTGCATATGCCACATAATATCGCATGCAGCGTATAGCCCTGCTACGCAGAGGCTTGCAAATAATGCATAGCCTGCGTTATTCGCTTCAATTTTTTGCGTTTGCATTGGCTGTAATGCTTCACGCATCTTTTGTGCCTGCGCTTGGGCACTTTGCAGTAGCTGAGCAATGGTAGATAATTCTTGATTCAAGTGCGCATTAGTTATTTTCCATGGTGGACTTATGAGTCTCTCACGGTGTGAGTTTATGAGCTTTGCGCGTTCATTGTGCACTGCTTGTAGTGCATCGTGTGCATTACCATCAAAGATATTGAGCGTTGCAAGAAGCATATCGACTGCTTTTGCAGGATCGGCGTAGTTACTAAGCCTTTGCATTTTTCTATATATCATGAGGGGAATAAGGGCGGTAACTTTTGCATTATCATATGCTTCTGCCCACGAGCGGGTATTATTTTTCTTATATATTATAACGCCTGAGTGATTGTTGAGAGCAAAGCGAGGCTTTAAGCACCGGATGAGTTTTTTAAGGTGACGCTTAGAAGGAGTGCAAGCGCGTCTGATTTTTTCTATTGGGTTATCGTACGATTCGGAACCTTGTGTGTCTGCTCTCATAATTGTGTGCACCGTGTTCAGCAATTCTTGGCGCAGCGGTTCGCTTTTTGTAGCGCATGTCATTCGTTGGGTAAGATATATCTGTGCCTGATTATAATATTCTTGTGCGGCTGACACAGAGCGCACGGCTTGGAGCACGTGTGTACATTGTACTGCACATAAAAGCCCAAGAGTGTAGAGGCGCGAATAACGTTTCATGCAAATATCTTCCTTTTTCATATAATCCATTCTCGTGCCTTGTGAAGTGCTTGGAGGATTGATGCAAGCTCATCATTGTATGTTGGGCGGTCAAGCGAGCGATTTGATTCTGTTGCTGGAGGCAGAAGGCTAGCTAATGCTTCTACGCGCATGCGGTATCGGTCAATAAGATCGCGTGTTGCTAGAGGTATAGTGCGCATGTATTGTATAAAGCGAAATATGCGTATGGGCAAACTTTGTTCAGTAACACGATGCTCTTTAATAAGCCTCATAATATCGGTGCAGAATGCGTCAGTGGGCTTGTAGTTTTGCAATATATATCTGGATGAGCCAGGAAACACCCTAGGATCAACAGGTTCTGATGAGCGCATTCGCTCTATTGCAGCGCTAATTTCAGCTTCCATGCAATACATATGAGATGTGCTGAGCATAATGAGTATGGCAAAAATGCGTGTGTAACATTTCATGTAATACTCCCGCTGATGAATTATGCCTATGCTTAGTATTGGTGCCATGGATTGGGCGTTGGTAGCATGCGAGCAGCTTCGACATTATTAGGCAATTCAGCATGAGTGCTGTGCCCGTGGTGAGGAGGTGCCATAATTGGATGCTGATTTTGATGCACATGATCCCAGGCCACCATACCTACATGGCTGATGCCACTCAGCAAAAGAAAAATAAAAGTGCATGCCGACATATTTCGTGAAATAGCGCGTGATAGGGATGATGGTATATATTCTTGTTCATCATCAACCAGTACATCTTCCTCTGCAGGGGTATGGCACGTAGGTAGCGCTGCTGTAATAGTAGGCATGGAGCTGCTACTGATTGTTGTGCATGCATGAGTGCAAAGAAAATTATGCAGTTGCCCTGCTTCAAGAATTGTTGCATTTAAAAGTGTTTTCACACCTGCATCATCTGGTGACGATTCCTTTACCTGAGAGGCTAGGAGAATAGTAGAGGCGAGTCTATCATGTATAGTTTTTTTAACTTCCAAAGCTTCATCTTGAGGAATCTTTTTAGTGAGATCTTGCCATGTTATATATACGGAACAGCCTAATTGTAAAGCTGCTTGCTGTAGATCATCTGTGCACGCAGGGTGGGCTATAGCTCGGTTGACGATAACGTTAGTTTTTTCTGTAACATCAAGTGTGCGCTTGCTCAGCAGAGCGTGCAGTTCTTGTACGAATAGCTTGTATGGTATGTGTGAGTCGGATGTTGGCGAGGGCTGATTTTCACGCTTCACGTGCTCTTCAATTATGTTTTGCAAATGAGTAAGCATATACTGGCGTGCATGATCGGATTCCTTTTGATCGCTATTCATACACCACACTGGTATTACCATGCTTAATGCGAGCAAGCATACTGATCTTTTCATTGCTGTTCTCCTTTTCATGACACTCCCCATAATTTTTTTAATCGAGCAATTCTCTCTTTTTTCTGAAAGCTTCGCAACATTGTGAGAGCTGCGATGCAGCTAATGTAGCTGAGGTATGTGCTTCAAGCAACTGGAGAACGCTGATTGCGCGTATACATATCGTCAGTGGTTCTTGGATGCTGAGGCCAGATCTTGCAAATGTTGCACAATTGTTTGATCAAATAGTGCAAGTGTATACAGCTGTGTTTTTTCTACTTCTTGCTGGGTATTAAGCATTTCAATAGTGCTTTGCTTTTGCTGTTTGACTGTTTTGAGCTTTTCTATGAGCTCATGGCATGCTTGCGTATCGACTTTATTTTGTTGTACAAGTTCCTGCATAGTTGTATAGCGCGTGCTCATTTTGCAGTACGTGTTACGTATCTCATACATGAGCGCTTTTTCTTCGGGCGTTTGTGCCGTGTTTTCACTGGTAATATAGTGTGTGAAGTCTGGATGTCTGATGCATTGCCTTTTATGTAAAGGCTCTTCATTTTTGCTGTGGTGTGCGTTGAGTATGCTCATACTTAAAAAGCAGCATATGATGCCGCTATAGCTATAGTTCATAAAATTTCCTCAGTTGCTTGAGCAGAGGTTTGAGATACATAACTTTTTTGAAGATGACGCGTGGGGAGTTTTAGAGCGAGGTGCTGGACGCTTGAAGGGTGTAGCTGGTGATGCTTTCTGTAGCAGTTTTTCAAGAAGGTTGCCCAGATGGTCTGCTTGAATACGCGGTTGTGTATCAGCCATCAAAGATTGTGCATAATTTTCCAGAAATATCTTATATTCTTTTATGCTGTTCGTTTGCTTCTCACTGGAAGGCATAAGCGTATCGACATTGTCTTCTAAACAGAGACATAGCAAGCGCTGGATATTGCGTTCTTGGCGTATTTCTTTCATTTGCTCATAAAAGAATTGTCTACGCACCTTAGGATCTTGTGCCAGCATCGAACGCAGTAGGGCGATCTCTTCTTCGTTTAATGGTCCACGGTTTTGATCGCAAGAGGATGGAGAAGGTTGCGTGGGTGATTGAGCTGGTGGTGCTTGCAGCGCAGTAGGGGCTTGTTTTTCTTGCAGTTGCAGCAGGCGTGTGTGGAGCACGTTATCCCGAGTGGCTTGCTCAAGTAATATTCGCATTTTGCTGCGCCGTTGAGCGCTTCTTTCTTCAAGAAGTTCAAGATTTTTTCGAATGATATCTGAGCTGTCGGCTTCACCGAGTTCAAACTCAGGAGTGATAACTAATGATGTTTTTATCAAAAGAGTGTGATGGGCGTTGTTCATAGATCCATCAGAGAGCGCTTTTTTAAGATAGCGTGTGCGTAATTCTACATCGTTGTAAAGCATACTGAGTGCTGTCGCAAACGATTCCTCATTATTAAGATTCTGCAAGCATGTAGAGAAAGTTATCTCACTATATGCCGGATCTTTAAACAACGCATGAGGATCATTAGTATAACGGGGGTTGCTGTATGCAGAATTAGCTAATGGTGGCAGCTCCCGCTTATGCAGTGCGTACGCGGTACAAGAAAATACAAGCGTGCACAGGCTTATTGCATATGCGCAGTATTTCATAGCTACTTGCCCTCTATAATCGTATCAAATTGCCTGCGT